>DASWQX010001078.1:0-1529 GCA_036403495.1 Thermoanaerobaculia bacterium | reverse complement strand
GGTGAGGTCGCAGGCGTAGAGCGCTCCGATCATCCTATCCCGGCTGCTGCCAGAGCTTGACGCCGCCCAGGAGCCCCGCCACGTTCTCGATAACCTTGACGTTGGACGGCAGCTCGAAGTCGATCTCCTTGGCGTTGCCGCCGCCGAGGTAGAGGACGCGGTAGTTGAAGATCGGCGCCAGTTGCTCGATGACTCTCTTCACCCGGCGGTTCCAGCGCTTCTTGCCAACCTTGTGGAGAGCGGCGTTGCTCACCAGCTCCTCGTAGGTCTTCTTCTTGCGGAACGGATGGTGAGCCATCTCGATGTTGGGCACGTAGTGGCCGTCGACGTAGAGCGCGAAGCCCATGCCGGTGCCGAGCGTCAGCACCAGCTCGGTGCCGGCGCCCTCGACGACCGCCAGCCCCTGGACGCCGGCGTCGTTGGCCACCCGCGCCGGCTTGCCCGTCAGCTCCTGCAGGGCGCCCGCGAGGTCGAAGCCGTGCCAGGAGGGGTCGAGGTTGGGCGCGGTCAGCGTGCGCCCCTGCACCACGACGCCGGGGAAGCCGGACGCCACGCGGTCGAAGAAGGACATCTGGCGCACGATCTGCCCCACGACCTCCATCACCGCTTCCGGGGTCGCCGGGTGCGGCGTCTCGATGCGTACCCGCTCGCCGGTGGGGCGGTCGGCGGCATCGGCGGTGAACCCTTTGATTCCCGTGCCACCGATGTCGAGGCAGAAAGTGATCAGCGATCCGCTCTTCTTGGCCATCCCCGCTCCTCTCGTTGTGGGCTGCGAGCGGGGATTATTGCAGAGATCACCGCAGAGATCATCGCAGAGATCACCGCGCAGAGCGCCCGGCGGTCCACCACCTCAAGGCTGGGCGAGCGCCTGGTCCACGATCGCCTGCGCCTCCTCGACGATGCGGCGCAGGTGGTCCTCGCCGCGGAAGCTCTCCGCGTAGATCTTGTAGATCTCCTCGGTGCCCGAGGGGCGGGCGGCGAACCAGCCGCCGTCGGCGATGATCTTCACCCCACCGATCGGCGCGTCGTTGCCGGGAGCGCGGCTGAGCACGCGCTGGATCGCCTCGCCGGCGAGCTGCGTGCTCTTCACCTGCTCGGGCGAGAGCGCCGCCAACCGCCGCTTCTGCTCCGCGTTGGCCGGCGCCTCGACGCGGTCGGAGACGGCATCCCCCAATTCGCGCGTCAGCTCGCGGTAGATCTCGCCGGGATCGCGCCCGGCGCGCGCCGTGATCTCCGCCGCGAGCAGCGCCGGGACGATGCCGTCCTTGTCGGTGGTCCAGACCGTGCCGTCGCGGCGGAGGAAGGAGGCGCCCGCGCTCTCCTCGCCGCCGAAGCCGAGCGAGCCGTCGAACAGGCCGTCCACGAACCACTTGAAGCCGACCGGCACCTCGTAGAGATCGCGGCCCAGCCGGGCGGTCACGCGGTCGATGATCGCGCTGCTCACCACGGTCTTGCCCACCGCCGCTCCCGCGCCCCACTGCGGCCGATGCTGGAACAGGTGATCGATGGCGACCGCCAGGTATTGATTG
>DASWQX010001077.1:0-2190 GCA_036403495.1 Thermoanaerobaculia bacterium | reverse complement strand
GTCCCGGCGGCTGTGATCGGGATCGTTGCGACCGGTACGGGCGGCGGAAGCGAGCTTGCCGGCAGCGGAGGGGCCGGCTCGGGAGCTGCTGATGGCGGTGCATTGGTGAGCGTGCCGTCCGGCCGCACCGAGACCGTGCGGACCCGCCGGGGCTCGCCAAGCGCCGAGGCAACCGGGTTCGGCCGCCCCGGGCGGGCGCCGGCATCCGCCCCTCCGGGCAGCGCGCGTGCCGCTTCGCGCACGTCGATCGGTTGCTCCTGGCGGTCGACCACACGAGTTTGCCCGTCCTGTGCGCCGCGCTCGTAAATTTGCTTGTTCTGGTCCGGGATCTCCATCCCACCCGGATTTTCCGGCGCCACCTTCAACGGAGCGTTATCAGCGCGGATCACAGGCGGCGGCCCTGAGGCACGCATGGCGCCGCTGTCGCGCCAGGCGAGCCATCCAGCCGTCCCCAGTGCGGCCGTCACGACGAGCGTGCCCGCCATCGCAAGCGTCTTGCGCGAGCGAGGGGGCGGCAGAGGCTCATAGCGGTCGTGGTCGAGTGCGCCGTCCAGAGAGCCGTAGGCGTCCGCGACAGGGTCGAACAGGTCCTCGTTGGGATCCAAGTCCGGCGAGGTGGCGCCCGCCCGCTCGCCATGCAGGACGACGTCCATTTCCCGGGAAAACGGGGCATGACCCTGGTCTGAAGGGTGCGGGTCGAGAGTCGGCCGCAGCGGCGGCGGGGCCATCGGTGCGGTAGGGCCGGAGGCTGGCTGTCCGGACGGGCTGTCCCGGAAGAGGCCACGGAACGGATCATCCTGGCCGACGATGCGGGCGAGTTCGGCCAGCGGATCCGACTTCGGCGCCGGACCGCTCTGCGGAGGAGGGTTGGCCGGCCTCGAGTCCAGCGATGTCGGAACAGGCAACGCCGGATCTGCGGCGCGGCGAAGCTGCCGCTCGATTTCGTCGAGGTCGATCTCGAACCGCCCGTGTCTCGCGTCGCTCATAGGCACTCAACTCTCTTGGGGGCATCCCCCCGCGCGACGCCTCCGGAGGAGGCCCTGGCTTCTGATGACGCCGCACCGTCCCAAGGGAGGTTCCGGCCTCGTGCTCAGCGCATCTCGTCCGGTGCCGTCACGCCCAGGATGGACAGACCGGACGCGAGCACGCTTTTCAGCGCACTCACGAGAGCAAGCCTGGCCGCGGTGGAGTCTTGGTCACTTTGATTAACGAAACGTAATTGCGGCGAGTCTTTGCCCTTGTTCCATAACGCGTGGAACACGCTCGCTGTTTCGTAGAGGTAGAACGCCAGACGGTGCGGCTCGTGGGCGGCCGCCGCGGCCTCGATGAGCCGTGGGTACTGCGCAAGGCGCCGCTGCAGCTCGATCTCCGTCTCGTCGGCGAGGCGTGAGAGATCTGCCTCACGCAAGGCGGCGGGATCGAGCGCCCTCCCGGGCAGTGCCTCGGCAGCCTGGCGGAACACCGAAGCGCAGCGGGCATGCGCGTATTGTACGTAAAAAACCGGGTTGTCGCGCGACTGTTCGACCACCTTAGCGAGGTCGAAATCGAGGCTCGCATCGTTCTTCCGGAACAGCATCATGAAGCGGACCGGGTCGCGCCCGACCTCGTCGACGACCTCGCGCAGGGTCACGAAGTCGCCGGCACGCTTCGACATCTTCACCGGCTCACCGCCGCGCAGGAGCCGCACGAGCTGGCAGAGCTTCACGTCGAGCTCGGCCCTGCCCTCGCTCACGGCCTTCACGGCCGCCTGCATCCGCTTGACGTAGCCGCCGTGGTCGGCGCCCCAGACGTCGATCATGGAGCTGAAACCGCGCTCGACCTTCGAGCGGTGATACGCGATGTCGGCCGCGAAATAGGTGTACGAGCCGTCCGATTTGAGCAGCGGCCGGTCGACGTCGTCGCCGAACTCGGTCGCGCGAAACAGGGTCTGCTCGCGGTCTTCCCAATCCTCGATCGGCTGGCCCTTCGGCGGCGGCAGCCGGCCTTCGTAGACGAGACCGCGGGCGCGCAGCTCCGCGATGGTGCGGCCGATCTGGTCCTCACCCTCCATCAGCGACCGCTCGGAGAAGAACACGTCGTGGCGGATGTCGAGACCGGCGAGGTCCTCGCGGATCATCGCCATCATCATGTCTATGGCGAGTTGCCGGACGAGCGGCAGCCACTCGGCCTCCGGCCGGTCGAGGAGCGCCG
>DASWQX010001076.1:0-3179 GCA_036403495.1 Thermoanaerobaculia bacterium | reverse complement strand
CCGCGCCAGCTCGAGGAAGAAGCGGCGCGAGAGATGACTGGCGCGATCGAAGTCGTCGCACAGCATGATCCACGGGCCTCCGGGCCGGCGCGCCTTCCACTCGGCCAACAGGTTGATGAGGCCGTGGATCAACCGGACGGCGCGGTCCGCCGGGTAGAGCCGGACTCGCTCCGAGGGTGGCGCGAGATCGGTCAGCGTGGCAAAGCGCGGGGACATCGATCGCCGCAGCTCCGGGAGCACGCTGAGCAATTCATAGTCGTGCTCGCGAACCAGGTCCGGAGCGGACTCGCTCAATTCCGGCAGCAGGGCGGCGAACAGCTCGTGCACGCCCCCCCACGGCCCCGCGCGATCCATGTCGCAGTCGAGATACCAGGTGGCGCCGGCGTCCGCCGCCGCTCGATCCAGCCAACTCGTCAGGATCTCCCGCCGCTCCGCGCCCGGCTGTCCCGAGACCCGCAGAATTTTGCCGCGATGTTGTACAGGATGGCTCGGCATCCGGCCTACTGAATTGATCTGATCGATCATGAAGCCTCCGTTCTCGACCGCCACACGGTTTTCGCCCACAGAAAGAGACCCAGGCCCATCGGGATGAGCGCCAGGACCGCGAGCGAGATCCGGTCGGCGATCGCATAAGGTGTCAACGAATTACGGGCCAGCCACACTCTCGCGATCTCCTTCGCGTACAACCAGCCGGTGGGAAGTTGGATCCGCAACAGGATCGCCACGGCGGTCAAGCGACCGGCGATCCAGAGCACGCTGAAGGCGCGCACGACGCGCATCTCCCGTCGTGGGATGTTCGATTGATCGACCGTCCGCCCCCATCCCAGAAGGCGGTGAAGTCGATTGCTCAGGAATCTCTCCGTGTCTCGCATCAGGTCCTTGCACTCGAAGAGCATGGTGAGAACGAAATAGAAGTCCGTGCGGACGAAGAGGAAGGCCTGCCAGAGGATCCGCAACAGGTAGACCATCAGCACCGCCTGGACGAAGCGGAAGGCGGTCGTTCCCGCCAACCCTCGTCGGACGGCGAAGTCGAGCGCCAGGACGAGCCCCGCCGCGGAGACCGCGTCGACGAGGGATCCGGCGAGAATCGGCAGGTAGCGACGGCGTTTCGGCACGGCCCACAATCCGGAGAGGTCGGTCTCCGCGACCACGATCCACAGGCGGTGCCCGAAGCTCAGCCGGGCGGATACGCCTTCCGCGCGGGCGGCAACGAGATGGGCGAGCTCGTGGATCAACGTCGAGAGCAACGCGAGAGCCAGGAGGAGCAGGCTCAGGCTGGTCATGTGCCGGTTGAACACGAAGACATCGGGCGGTGGCAGGCAGACGGAGCAGCGGGCCGCCCGCAGGATGCCGAAGGCGATGATGGCCGCATAGACGGTCAGCATCGCCGGTCCGAAGAGGAAGCGCGCCAATCCTGGCGGGAAATTCTTCAGATGGGCTTTCGGCGCGGCGCCGGCCGCCGCCGGTCCGCTTGCGCGCGCGCCGGCTCCTTCCGTCGAGGCCCGGAGGGGACGGACGAAACCCTTGTCTTCCAGAGCGCAAAGAAAATCCTCGAGATCGGGATCGTCGCCATGTTTCGCGAGATAAAGCGCGCGAGCCTCACCGCACGTCCTGCCGCCGGCGAGCTCGACGAGCAGGTCGACGGCCGAGCCCGGCACGGCGAGGAAGACGCCGTGATCGGGACGGCCGATCACCACCTCGTCTCCGGCCGGTTGCCGAGTGTGGTCCAGGACCTCGACGCGAGTCTGATCTTCGTATCGCACCAAAACGGGAAGCTCCTCAAGCCGCGGGTCTGGGGCCGTTACCCGGGTCGGCCCCAAACCGACAGCACGTCAGGTCAGTTGCACCGGGCGTTTTAGCACCACCAGGCTCCACCGTAGAAAGCGGCCGCCGTGGTCTTGACCGTCTCCACCTCGCGAATCACCAGTTTCTTCATTTGCTATCACCTCCTTTCGTCTGGGATGATCGCTCCGGAAGCCACGAGAGGCCTCCCGCAATTCCCGGAGGATGGTCGATCGAAATGTTTGCCATTGCCGTTCTTTTAGCGTCCTTGCAGTGTGGAGCTCGGCGAGATCGTCACCGCTCTCCAAACCGGCACGATGTTGGCGGCGAGGGCGACCAGGATGAGCAGCCCGCCGGTTCCCCCCAGCACCCAGGGGTCGGTCGGGGAGACCTGGAAAAGGAGGCTCGAGACGGCGCCGCCCAGGGCGCTCGTGGCTCCCAGTCCAACGATCACACCCACGAGGATCACGCCCAGGCTGCCCATCGCGACCAGCCGGGCGATGGTCGGTCGCGGCGCTCCGAGCGCCAGCCGGACACCGATCTCGAAGCGCCGGCGGTTGGCTTCGTAGGCGACGAGGCTGGCGACGCCGAGCGCCGCGAGCACGAGCGCCAGGGCGCCGAGCACGGTGAGGAGCCCCGCGGCCGCGTGGGAGGCCCAGAGCGATTGATCGAGTTGCGTCCTGGCGGCCACCAGCTCGATCGGCAGCTCTCGGTCCACGGCCTGGAGCCGGCCGCGGAGCAGTGAGATCAGCCCCGCCGACGGGCGGTCGACGCGGACGAAGACGGTCACTCCGGGAGCGTAGTGCTGCGTCATCGGCAGATAGATGAACGGCCGGGGATCCTCGGTCGCGCTGGTGATCCGGGTATCGTGAACGATACCGACGACGGTGATGGGATCCGGGCCGTCGTCGAGCCTGAAGCGCCGTCCTAGCGGCAGGGAAAGCTCGCCGGGCCAGTAACGCTTGGCCATGGAATCGTTGATGACGGCCACTTTCTGCGAGTCCGGGCGGTCGCTTGGCTGGAAAGCTCGGCCGGCGCGGAGCGGGATGCCCAGCGTCGAGAAATAATCGACGGTGACGCCGTTGGTCTCGACCAGCGGCTGTTGCCGCTCGGCGGCCCGTCCTTCCACGGCGACGCTCTGGGCGAGGCCGATCCCTGAAAACAGTTGCTTCTGACCTTCGCCGGCCGCGACCGCGCCCGGCGTTCCGAGAGCCTCGGCGAGCATGTGCTCCACGATTTGCGAGCCTTGCGCGGGCGGGACGTCCAGCGTGGTGAGATCGAAAGAGATCAGGAAAAGGCGGTCCACCTCCAGCCCCGGATCCGCCTGGCGGGCGTTATCCACGCTGCGCAGGAACCATCCGGCGGCGACCAGGGAGATGAACGAGATGGCGACCTGA
>DASWQX010001075.1:0-2215 GCA_036403495.1 Thermoanaerobaculia bacterium | reverse complement strand
TGCTTCATCGGCTCCTCGCCCATCCGCCAGTACGCCGAGGGGTGGACGCTCGACCGCATGCTCAAGCTGACCCGCGAGGCCGTCGGGTTCGCGGTCAAGGAGGGGCTGCCGGTGATGTTCGTCACCGAGGACACCACCCGGGCCAAGCCGGAGGACCTGCGCCGCCTCTATCGCGAGGCGGTGGACGCCGGGGCGAAGCGGGTGTGCGTGGCCGACACGGTGGGGCATGCGACGCCGAACGGCGCGCGCAACGTCATCCGCTTCATCCGCGAGGTGGTCGGCGAGGAGGTCATGATCGACTGGCACGGCCACAAGGACCGCGACCTCGCCGTGATCAACGCCCTGGCCGCCGCCGAAGCGGGGGCCGATCGCCTGCACGGCACGGCGGTGGGGATCGGCGAGCGGGTGGGCAACTGCCCGATCGACACGCTGCTGGTCAACATGCAGCTCCTCGGCTGGATCGACCGCGACCTCCACGGGTTGCTGCGGTACTGCCAGTTCGTGGCCGACACCACGGGCGTGCCGCTGCCCGACAACTACCCGGTGGTGGGCAAGGACGCCTTCCGCACCGGCACGGGCGTGCACGCCTCGGCGATCATCAAGGCCCGCGCCCGCGGCGAGGACTGGCTGGCCGACCGCATCTATTCGTCGATTCCGGCGGGGATGATCGGCTGCCGCCAAGTCATCGAGATCGGGCCGATGAGCGGCGAGTCGAACGTCATTTACTGGCTGCAGGAGCGCGGGATCGAGGCGCAGTCCGAGCTGGTCAAGGAGATCTTCCAGAAGGCGAAGGACTCCGCGGCGACCCTGGAGGAGGGGGAGATCCTGAAGATCTGCACCGCGCGCGGGATCACAGCCCAGCCGCCGAGGCCGCGGGCGCTGCCGTGAAGCGGGAGGTACCCTCCCCGTCCCCCCCCGTCCCCCCCTGGCGGCGGGTGCTCGACCGCTATCTGGAGAGCCTCGCCGTCGAGCGCGGGCTCGCCCGCAACACGGTGGACGGCTACCGCGGCGATCTCGTCCGCCTGGGAGACGCGCTGGCGGGGAAGGGGGGGCTGGACCTGGTCGCCGCCCTCCCGGCCGACCTCTCGGCCCACATGCGCGACCTCCAGCGCCAGGGGCTCTCGCCGCGGTCGAGCGCCCGCGCCCTGTCGGCGATCCGCGGCTTCTACGAGCACCTGGTCACGACCGGCGAACGGACGGACAACCCGGCGGTCAACCTGCTGCCGCCCAAGCTCTGGAAGCCGCTGCCGAAGGTGCTTGCGGAGTCCGAGATCGAGGCGCTGCTGGCGGCGCCGGACGTCGCCACGCCGCTCGGCCTGCGCGACCGCGCGATGTTCGAGCTGCTCTATGCCACCGGCCTGCGGGTGAGCGAGCTGGTCGGCCTGACGCTGCCGCAGCTCCGGCTCGACGTCGGCTTCCTGATCGCCTTCGGCAAGGGGAGCAAGGAGCGGGTGGTGCCGGTGGGGGAGCAGGCCGAGCACTGGGTGCAGCGCTACCTGCTCGACGTCCGTCCGGAGCTCTCCCGTGGCCGCCACCTCAACGTCTTCGTCAACAAGAGCGGCGACAAGATGAGCCGGGTGGGCTTCTGGATGATCATCAAGAAGTACGGTCTGAAGGCCGGCCTGCGCACCGAGATCTCGCCCCACGTGCTGCGCCACAGCTTCGCCACCCACCTCCTGGAGCACGGCGCCGACCTGCGCGCCGTGCAGACGATGCTCGGCCACTCCGACATCGCGACCACCCAGATCTACACCCACATCCACCAGCAGCGGCTGAAGAGCCTCTACGACCGGTTCCATCCGCGGTCGTAAAATAGAAGGATCTCTTGCCAGATCGATCCCGGTCTGTTTCTCGAACTGCTGTGGTAGCAATTGACAGGGAAGTATGGCAACTGCTAGAAGTCGACGATGACAATGCCTCAGGGTGCGCAGGAATCCCGATGAAGTGGGTGACCCGCAAGCACGTGCACGTCAACCGGGCGGCGACCGCCTGGCTGGTGCGACGATTCATCGACCCCCTAGCGGAGATTTCTTTTG
Source organism: Thermoanaerobaculia bacterium (assembly GCA_036403495.1). Classification (GTDB taxonomy): domain Bacteria; phylum Acidobacteriota; class Thermoanaerobaculia; order Multivoradales; family UBA5704; genus DATARR01. The sequence goes on along the minus strand of DASWQX010001075.1, from coordinate 179 downwards.
TCGAGCCGGAGGAGGTCGAGGCTATCCAGCGGCTCGACGACTCCGTCGGCTTCGACGCCCCCGGTGCCCGCTATCCCCATAGCGATGAACGCGGCCGGTGCTCCTTCGAACAGCTGGTCGATGAACGGTTGGCCAGCGATCCGGCGCTGCAGAAGCTGGCCAGGATCGTCCACGGCGCC
>DASWQX010001074.1:0-16468 GCA_036403495.1 Thermoanaerobaculia bacterium | reverse complement strand
AGCAGCACGCCTCCGAGCAGCACGCCTCCGAGCAGCACGCCTCCGAGCAGCAGGCCTCCGGGCAGCAAGCCTCCGGGCAGCAAGCCTCCGGGCAGCAAGCCTCTGAGCAGTTAGTTTCTGAGAAGCCCGGCCCTTGGTGGGTTGGCTTCCTAATTCGGGACTTGTATCTGCCCGGTGGATTCGAACGCTCGATCATCTTACCAATGGACCGAGTGCTGTCTGTGGAGGGAAACCCTTTAGGGTTATGATATATTGAGCTTTTTGGATGAGGAGTTGGCCGCTCCTTCCAAAAATCCGAGACAACGTGGCCAGCCGCCAGCATGAAAATGTCGCTGCCGTCCTCTGAGGCTAGGAAGCATGTCAACGTCCCTGCCGGCCCTTTCGGCACTCCACCCTCAAAGCGGAGAATTCCAGAACCGGGCCGGAGTTCTTGCGAAGAGTTAGATTCAGGATGGGGCCCCATGGCGAAAGACGACCGCGAGGGGTAATCCTGTGATAAGAGGTAATACGTACTCTCTTGGGATCTGGGGTCAAGGCGCAACCCGTGGGAATCCAGTTCTTCTCTCAGAAGATACAAGAAATCCGGATCGAATTCCTTACCTATCAAGCGTAAATAGACTGTTGGGTCGGAGGGATCACCGACGCGAAAAGCCGTGACCTTACCCTCTTTCCTATACCTCTCCAACTTATCCTCAAGCCCGAGCAGGTAATTCTGATCAGCCATTAGACACCTCCCTTCTCGTCCATGACACCTCCAGCACATGGCTTTTCTCGAATCCCAAAAAACGTCTCCGGCCCAGGATTTGGGATCGGCAAGCCAGCAATCTTACGAAAGTCATCTTTAACTCGACTCAACCCGTAAAACGGCTGAAAGTCCAAATCCGGAAGCGCCGATCTGCTGAAGCCTTCCGACTGGAAAAGAAGATCAGGTTCTCGGTTTGAGATATGAATTTCCAGAACCGGACGGGACGCTCCTGGTCCAGGCGCGAGGACGAGTTCTTCTATAATCACCTCGTTGGCCAAACGCCGCAACTCAATGCGCACTTCATCCCGGACGTCGAAAAACTCCAGGGCGACTGAGTTGCTGAGAGCACGATTCCAGGTGCCCAGGGCTGTAAAATCCTCGGCCGGTGGCGCAAAGCGCCATGGGAGAGGTTCGCCATCGAGATCACGGTTGAAATCGAAAGTCCGCAACCTTCCCCCGGTGCATTCGACACGCGCAATAAGCCCCTCGGGAAAAGGCCCACGGTAAGAGGGCAAGAACTTTGGGTCGACTGTGGCTGCATTTAAATCGTAAGAGGGGCCGCCAGGGTAGGGCCAGAGAATACGCTGGAGATCTGTAAGCCACCAAAGACTCTCAAGTTGATCTGGACACTTGGGATCTGGCTTGGGCTGATCAGGGCTGGGCGGAACATTATCCGCATAACTGAAAATATTGGCGTTTTCAGCGTCTAACTTGAAACGAACCTGTTCTCGCCGGAGAAAAAGATTTCCGTCTTCGTCATTACTCGAGATATCGCGACAAACTAGGTCCACACGACGGGTAGTACCTTTCCTCAAGTCGCCAAGGTGGAATGAAAGCAACGGAAAGTGCGCCTCTCTGAATACAGGAAATCGCAGCCGAGGCTCTCTTGGAATGTGCGGCTTTCCAGGTCGACGCAAGTCTGGCAGCAGAACAGCCATGGAACGCGGAACTTTTACCCTTTTGTCCTTAGCACTCGCCTTGACCGGCGAGATAAAGTTACCCGGGGTTCTCGCACAAAAAAATCTCTCATTCGGAACGTACGCGCAAACTCCGTCGAAGACCACCCGAAACGTATAAGACACTTGCACTCCTCTCTATCAGCGGATCTCCGCGTTGATTACTTCCATCGCTCCCCATACCCAAGGTCTCTCCTCCCACCGATCTAGGCGTCCTCGCGCATCACTTAGTGCCTCCTTCGCGTCGCCCAGCCTCTGGTACGCTCGATGAAATTCCTGGAAAAATCTCTGGGCGGCCTCGTCGTTCACATCCCACAAGCTACCCATGACTGCCCCTGCCCCACTCGCCAGGAAAGGCCGCGCCAAGCCCCCCAACCCTTCTCCTCCCTTCGCCGCCGCGGCGCTTTGACAAGCAGCGAGAACGATGGTCGGGTGGCGCGAAAGGTCGGGCAGCTCTTTCCAGATTCGCTCGATGCTCACGATCTCGCCTGGAAAGGCCAGCCAGCTCTCGGAATTTGCGGTTGCATGGGTGGCGAGATGGATTATATCAGCTCGCGGTGCGCAGAGGCGAAAGCTTGCCCAATCGGTCACTGAACAAGGGTTCGACCGCAGCCCATACTGACCGAGCACCGAGGCTGCTTCGCTCCCGGCGCCCGGGAGGTCCGGCAGATGAAGGTGGGGAAGAAACTTACTGAAGCCCAGGCTTAAAACCGCTGGCGTAGGAGCTGGCAGGCGCTTGCCGCTCGCTCCCAAGGCTTGGCGCACGCTGGGGGTCAGCGATAGATCGAAGTCTTCGTCCATATAGCGGCCGGTCTCGGGATTCCACAACGCCCTGAAAGGCATGCCGTAGAGCTGCGAGTCGGGAACGATCACCAGTCGCTCCGTTCCTTTCGGCAGACGACTGAGAATGGGGGCTAGGAAGGCCTGATGGAGCTCACCAGTTGTACGTTTCCACTTTTCAAGGTTCCGTTCGGAACCTAACGAAGCGATACTCTCCCCGAAGCGGTGGGGAGGGTTGAGCTTTACTTGATCCAGACGTCCATTGGCCAGAATCCAGGCAGCAGCGCGTTCTCCGAAGATGGCGTACTCGACGACAGCGGTTCCAGCCGGCACACTCGCGGTGAGGTAAGGAAGGTCGCGGAAGGTCGGTAGTTTAATCTCCGCGCTTCGGCGAGGAGCTAGACGGTCCCGCATCTCCTCGGATAGGAGAAAGGCAGCCGAGCTGACTCCGTTGCCGGCCAAGTCCAGCTCCGTGGCAATCAGGTTTTCATAGATGTCGCGGAGCGAAGCGGGCGAGCGCTTTTCCGCTCGTTCCGGACGGAAGCGGTCGAGCTGATCCCAAAGACGAAACGTTCGCAGTGCCGTCCGGTACTCGGCGACTGCTTCCTGTGGGCGACCGAGCCCTTTGAGGAGCCGCGCACGACTGGCGCGAGCGTCCGCCGCAGAGACAGCCAACTTCCGGATCTCATACCGCTTAGCCGCTTCGGCGTAGAGATCGGCGGCATCCTCCCGCTCTCTATCGCTACGATCTTCTCCGCCCAACCCGCGCGCCCTCGCCATGGACAGATCAATCTCGGTCCGCGCTTTTCCATCTGATGCCGGCGCCTTGGGCAATAGGACTTCAGCTTGCCGGAGAGCATTCTCGGCCACCTCCGCGTCCGGTGTCAGAGAGGCTAGCCGCAGCCAGGAATCAACCGCACACAGGGGGCGCTCGGGAAGCCCGGCACAGGCGTCCGCGGCTTCCAGCCGGAGTTCCACCGCCGCATGGATGAATTGGCTAGAAGCTGCGCTCGCTGCGACGACATAGGCCGTATAGCGATCTAAGGGGTCCGTCATTCCAGGTCCGGCATCGAGGGCCGCGGCAAACTCGGCGGACGATTCTCCATCCCTCCCCAGAGCATCTAGCAGCTCGGTGTGCAGGATGGAGAGGATGGCGGTAGCCTCCCCCTCTCCCAGAGCCGAATAGCGCTTCTGAGAATCCTGGTATACATCCGCTGCGGCTTCCAGCCGCCCCTGCAAGGAAATTCGAAAGCCGGCGATTCGGCGCTCCTCTGCCACGAGGGAGGCGAAGCCACCGGCCTCAGCCCCTTCGCCGATCTCCCGGAGCTCGTTCCAGTCTGTCTCCTCCACTAGCCAAGCTCGAAGCACCCTGGCGCGCAGTTCGAAGGGGGTCTTCGCGGCCTGCAGGTCGCGGATCGCGTCGGCGATTAAGGCGCGGGCTTCGACGGCGCGCTCCTCTCGCAGGCGAAGAAACGCCTGACCGAAAAGCTGATGGCCACGAGCCAGAAGTTCTAGCCGGGCGCGCTTACCAGACTGCTCGGCCTCGCGGATCGTAGCGATACTAGCGGTGAGGAGGCGCCCGCCTTCCGGACTCAACGTAGCCGCCAGCGCATCCGCCTGGGCGAGAGCCACGTCGGCGCCGCCTGACCGACCGGAAAGAATCAAATCGGCCCAGCGAGTCAGAAGCACCCTCTCGCCGAACTGGCGGCGAGCCCATGGGTTATCCGGAAAATCATTGACGCTGGCGGTCGTCGTGGCTCCAAGCTGTGGGGCAGCCTGCGTCTTCGCAACTGCCACCTTCAAGCCTTCGAGATGTTGCTCGGCCTCCTGGACCCATGAGGATCCGGAATCGAGATCCAAATAGCGTTGCCAGGCCACGATCGCTCGCGCTCGGACGTCTAATCGTTCGAGTGCCAGCGCCAGGTTGAACCGGGCGGACGGCGACGGCTCCAAATGGTCCGCCTGCGCGGCCGTATCAATGGCCTCCAGTGCGGCCCAAGGGTCGCCATTGCCTTCGTAAACCGCCAGCGAAGCCACTGCGAGGTCATTGAGGTAGCGTGGATCGGACGGCCTTTCGGTATGGGCCTTCCTCAGCAAAGGGACGGCGGCTTCCGGACTTCCCTGCACGATGTCGAAAACGGCCAAAGCCGCACGGTTTTCCGGCGAGGGGTTCCGCTCCGCCGCGCGTTTGATCGGAAGATAGGCGGATTGGATGGACGGATTACCCGCCGAGCCCTGGTTTTGGGGTGAGGCGCCGCCTCGCATGACTACCGGCGAGGCCGAAGCCTGTTCGGCCTGAGGTGGTCCGGATGCCTTATAGTAAGGACTGTAGGAAAGGCCGCCGGATAAGCGAGCCGCAAGGGGCCGCGACGTTCCGAGCAATTCGAGCAACCGCCGATGCTCCTGGCTGTAGGGGACGTCAACCTGAGAACGCCGGAAGGCTCCGCGCAGAGGTCTCCAGGCGGCAAAGCCGGCCAAGATCATACCGAGGGCCAACAACCATGGAAGGGCTCGCCGCAACGCGCCTCCTCGGCTACGACCTTCGCCGTCCTCGCAGACCACGCCTTCGACTGGCGGAGTCTCTGGGGAAAGGACGCGTCTCGGTCGGTTCGAGAAGAAATATAACATGGCGCTTCAAGCTCTGCGGCCTTCACGAAAATAAAAGCCTGGAGTCAAATTTCTTTATAGCTACTAGCCTCTTTCTCTTCCAAGTCATTGGACGGACGAGCGGCGGTTTTTCCGGCGGCCGGAGTGAACAAGCCTGGGATAGATCCTGACCTCGCGTCACAAATGGCCTGGATCTCTCTTTGTGCCCCCAACTCCTATAGACTTCCCGCCATTACCAGATCTCAGGCTAAGATCCTCCGTATACACCTCATGGCCACACCACCCAAACCACCCGGCGGCCCGGCTCCCAAGGAGATCTTCCTTGAGAACCTGAAGCACATTGAGAAGGTCATCCGCAAGTGCTCGCGGTCCTTCAGCCGTCAGGACGCGGAAGACTTCAAAGGTCACATCGAGCTCAAGCTCATCGAGGACAACTACGGGGTGATCCGGAAGTTCAGTGGCAAGAATGGGGCCAAGCTCGAAACCTTCCTCACCACCGCGATCGTCCACGCATGCCACGACTATCGGGACCACCTCTGGGGCAAGCATCACGCGTCGGCCGAGGCGAAGCGGCTGGGGCCGGTGGCCGTCCATCTGGAGAAGCTGATGGTCCGCGACCGCTACACGTTCGAGGAAGCCTGCGAAATCCTGCGAACCAACGAGAAGGTCCAGATGTCGGTGGCGGAACTGTCTGACCTCCGGGCCAAGCTCCCCCCCCGGGTTCCCAAGCAGGTCGTCGGCGAGGGCTCCCTCGAGGTCGAGCTGGCGCCAGGCCTTGGGCCGGAACAGCAGGTCCTGGAGGACGAGACGGAGGTCTTCCGCAGGAGGGTGTATATGGGTCTCAAGCGGGCACTCGACACTCTCCCCAGTGATGACCACCTTCTCGTCAAGCTCTGGCTTAAATATTCGATTGCGGACATCGCCCGCATCCGGAAGGTAGACCAGAAGCCTCTCTATCGCCGGATGGAGAAGATCCTCAAGGCCCTCCGGAAAGCGCTGGACCGCCAAGGAATCCGGCGGGAGGAAATCAAGGAGTTGCTGGGCTCCCTGAAGGACAACCTCAAGGCGGGCCCTCAAAAGAACCATGGGTAACTATGGATTGACGTCCGTCTATACTCGACAAGCGGAGTTGGATGCCGCCTAGCTATGCAAGAATTTGCACCTACGAAATCGCGCCTTTCCGGTGATTGTCCCTCGGACGAGGAGCTCGCGGCCTACATCGATGGCGTGCTCGATCCGGACGAGGAGGAGCGGATCGCCGGACATCTGGTGTCCTGCGAGCGGTGCTTTGAGATCTACTCCGAGACGGTTCAGCTTCAACGGGAAGACGAGCCGGTGCCTCAGGGCGAGGTGGTGCCGTTTCCCTCTAACCGCGAGCGGTGGCGGCCGATCGTCCGTTACGGGCTCCCGATTGCCGCGATGCTCCTGGTCGGGATCGGAGTCGCCTACTCTCAGCTCAAGGCTCCGCCGGAGCTGGCAACTGCCGCCCTGGCAGCTCCGATTCCGGCCCCAGACTCGCGAGACCTCGCAAAGCAGATCTGGTTTGGTCCGAGATACCGGGGTAGCAGTGAAACCGAAAATGACGTCAAAGTCGATGACACCGCCTTTCGCTTGGGCGTACAGCTCGTCAACCTCGAAGTCAGCCTCAGAGCGAAGGATATGGAAGGCGCCGGGGACGTTGTCGCCAGCATTCTCGGGCTCCTGAAGTCGCAACTGGTTTCCCAGGATCTCTCCGACGCCTATACGGCTCTGCGAGTTGGCTTAGCGGATTCCAGTAAGAAGCCTGAACAGTTCCTTCCCTTGGCGTCCAATCTGAGCCAACAGTCGCGAGAACTGTTCGCCTCGACCCCTCTCGACCTTGGGCAGTGGGTCGAGGCCGGTCGCCTGGCCGCCTTCGCGCACGATCCATCCTTCTTCCAGCAGAGAGAGACGCGCACCTTCCTCCGCCGGCTCCTCTGGCGCGACAGGTTCCATGACCTTCTGAGGATCGACGACCCCAAGCTCGATCCCGACACCCGCAAGAACCTCGACCGAATCGGTGAGATCGTCTCCAAAGGCAATCTCCAGGCGTCCGATTACGGCGAACTGATAAAGCAGCTCAAAGAAATCCTCAAAAAATATTACCCTGACGAGTAGTAGGAAGCCGCGACGGCTCGTCCTTTTCGCGGCGCGAGCCTCCCCAACGAAAGACGGACTCTCGGGAACCAAGACACGACGAAAGATCGTAAGGCGGCCGTCGTCTTACGAATACGGCACCGCGGAAGAAAGACGGGGCTCCGTCCAGCTACAAACGGCGCCGTCCAGCCAAAAAATCCGTCAGGAGGGTGAGAGCGCGGGCCGTCCAGTTTCGCAAAGCTCGCGACGCCTCCGGAAATTCTTCTTTGCGAGCTCGCCGGGGCCGGCGGGTGTCCCAAAATACCCGGCGAGGGGCTCGCCGGCTTTACAACTCCGTTTGCCGGGCCCGGCGAGAGGCTCGCCGGCCATTTTTTGCCATCCGCCGGGACCGGCGAGGAGCTCGCCGGGTATTTTTCGAGTCCCGCCGGAGCCGGCGAGCTATCCGCCGGGAGTTTTTGTTGGCCCGCCGGGCCCGGCGAGGCGCTCGCCGGCAATTCCGGGGGACCCGCCGGCCATTTCGTAGAGCTCCACGAGCTCTTCCACCTGCCTCAAGACCGTCTCCCGCCTCGCCTTCAGCTCTTCGGCGAGGCGCCGGCGCGTCCTCAGGAGGAGAAAGGCCCTGGCTTCGCTCCAGAAGATGGCTCGGCGGTCGTGGAAGAGGAGGGCGATGTAGCCGGTGAAGGGGGCGGCGAGGGCGAGGACGGTGCCGAGCCTCCAGCCGAGGCTCCCCCCAAAATAGTGGCCGAGGAGCCAGCCTTCGGCGATCCAGGCCAGGGGGAGGAAGAGGAAGGCGCCGAAGACTTTGTAGGTGGCGGTCTGGTCGGGGTCGCGGATGAATCTCTTCACGATCGCCCCGATCAGGCGGTAGGCGGGGTAGTTGAGGAGCGTCCCGAGCGCCGCCAAGGGGAGATGGACGAGGAGGCGGAGCAGGCTGCGGCCCACGAAGCGGGCGACCGGCGAGGAGGGATAGGCGGCGCCGACTTGGTCGTCGCGGAGGCCGGCAGCGCGAAGGAGATCGTCGTAGTCGCGGACGGCCTCGGCGGCGGCGGCGATCTTCCCGGGATGGCTCTCGCGGAGGTCCCGGTACCCCTCCAGGAAGGCGCGGCGGAAGGCGACGCCCTCGGCGAGGCTCCCCCGCGTCGGCAGCGTCAGCGCGCGGTGGCGGTAGAGGTCCGCGGCGCGGGCAATCAGGCGGGCGTCCTCCCAGGTCTCGTAGTTGAGGGTGACCTCTTTCAAGGCCTCGTCGATGCGCGCGGTCAGGTGGTGGGCGGCGTCGGCCGCGGCCCCGGGGTCTTGCGCCTGGAGGGCGATCTCGGGCGCGGGGTCGAGCGGCTCGCCCACAGCCACCAGGACGCGCGAGCGGAAGGTCTGCTTGGCGTCGAAGAGGAGGCCGACGGGGACGATCCTCGCGCCGAGGCCGGGAAATTTTCGCTCGGCTTCGAGGACGATGCGGGCGGCGCCGGTCTTCAGCGGCTTGAGCGCCGGATCGCTGTGGCTGGTCCCCTCGGGGAAGAGGGCGAGCGTCCCCCCCTGCGCCAGCAGCTCGTGGCAGCGGGAGAAGGTCTCGTCGTTCTTGGCGAGGTCCGAGCCCTCGTCCTGCCGGCGGTAGACGGGGATCGCCACGGCGAGGTCGAGGAAGGGGCGGACGGCGGGGTTCTTCCAGAGGGTGCTCTTGGCGAGGAAGCGCGGTGGCGTCCGCAGATTGGGCAGCGGCCCCCAGAGCAGGAGGGGATCGATCAGGCCGTTGACGTGGTTCGCCACCAGCACCAGCGGGCGGTCGAGCGGGATGCGGTCGGACCCGGCCACCTCGACCTCGCGGAAGAAGACTTTGAGGATGAGGCGGACGAAGGCGCGGAGGAAGCGGTCGGCCCTCCTTGGCTCGGAAGCCCTCACCTCCTCCCAGCCCTCCACCGACCCGGGGGAGAGGAGGGAGAAAGCAGGCCATGAGGGTCGGAGGAGTGAGGGTAAGGGCTGGTCATGAGCGTTTTCAGGCCCGGCGCGCACCCTTTCCCTTGGGGGAAGGCGCGGATGGAATCGGCATGGGCTCCGGGTAAGTTGCTGGATCTTGCCGAGTCTGTCAATCGTGGATTCGGTCCGCCGAGGGGCTGTGTTACCCTCCGTCCTTAAATATTGGCAGCGCCGGCCGCTCCCGTGAGCGGACCGGCGCCAGGAGAAAAACCGATGGCCATCAACAACCCTGCACCGTCGAAGAAGAGCACGCTCGATACCGTGGCCAATATCGCGATCATCGTCGTGTGCGCGATCGCGGCCGCCGTGCTGGTCCGGAATCAGTTCTTCCCCCCCCGGCCGCCGGGAGCGCCGCCGCAGGCCGAGAAGGGCGAGCAGTACGCCCAGCTCAAGGCGGTCGTGCCGGCCGGCTCGAGCCGCGCGCTGGTGGTGGCCGTCCAGCCCGGGTGCCACTTCTGCAACGACAGCATGACCTTCTACAAGCACATCCTCGACCAGCGGAACCAGCAGGCCTCGAAGGTGAAGTTCGTCGCCGCCGTGCCGACCAACGACAAGCCGGAGGAAGCGAAGAAGCTGATCTCGGACGAGGCGGAGAAGTTCGCCAGCGTCGGCGCCCAGCCGGACAATATGGTGAACCTCGACTTCAACGCCGTGAAGGTCCCCGGCACCCCGACCCTGATGCTGGTGGACAACAACGGCAAGATCCTCAACGTCTGGGTCGGCAAGCTCGACGCGGGCGGGGAGAAGGAAGTGCTGAAGACGCTGTAGGGTCGTGAGGCAACGGGGATGTCCGTGGCCTGCGACCTCACCCTCGATCCCTCTCCTAGAGGAGAGGGAGAGCTTGACTGGGGCCGCATCGCAGTCGTCCCCCTTCTCCTTTTAGGAGAAGGGGATAGGAGATGAGGTCGCAGGCCGCGGACGCCGCGCTGGCCTCTCCTACTCCGAATACTCCAGCATCAGATCCGTCCACATCCTCCCCGCTACCTGATCTCGGGTGGCGGGGAAGAAGCGCGCCTTCTTCGCGGCTTCCAGGGCCGCCTCGTTGAAGCCGAGGCCCGAGGTGTCCCCTTCGCGGATGCGGGATTCGACGACGGTGCCGGTCTCGTCGACGAGGACGGCGACGTGGATGGAGACCTTCCGGCCGCTCCCCTTGGCCGCCGCGGGATAGGGGTAGGGCGGCAGCTCCTTGATCTCCGCGGGCTGGACACCGGGCTGGCCGGCGAGGATCAGGTCGCCCGGCTTCATCGGCTCGAGCGGGACCGGCTGGAGGGCCGTAAGGGGCGCCGGCGCGGGTTCCTTCGCGGCGGCGTGCCGCGCCTCGGCCGGCGGCTTGGGCGCGGAGACCATGGCCTTGGGGACGGCGGGCTCGAACGGAGCGGGGCTCTCGCTCACCGGCGCGGCCGTCGCCTGTGTCGCGGGTGGCACGACCTCGGCGGGCGGGCCGCCGACCCCTCGCGAGACCAGGAATCCCGCCGCGAAGAGGGCCAGGGCGCCGGCCGCGGCGGCGATCCAGAAGGCGCGCGATCGTCCGGGTGTCGCGGCCGCCTCTCCGCCGGGCGGTGGGATGGGCCTCAGAGGGCCGGTGTCGAGGCGGGGCGAGCGCGAGATCCAGGTGGCGTCGAGATCCTGGATCGGCGTGACGCGGCGGGTGGCCTGGGAGGCGAGCGGCAGGCCGGGATCGGCGGGGTGGCGCGGGGCTTGGAAGGGCAGCACCTCGGCGAGCGGCGGCGGTTGCGGCGCGAGAGGTGAAGGCGCGGTGGCGGTCCGCAGGGTGGCTTCGCCGGTGACGGTGCCCGCCATTGGCGTCCGAGCCATCGCGAACTCGGCGTCGAGGCGGTCCTGGGTCGAGCCCGGCCGCACGGGGACGGGCGCCCTGCCGGTCCCCAGCGGTAGGAGGACGCTCCAGACGCCTTCGAGGTCCTCGGGGGTGAGCGGGAAGCGGTCCTGGAGCATGGTCAGCTCCCAGACGAACGCCTCGGCGCTGGCGATCCGCTCCTCCGGCTTCTTGGCCAGGGCCTGGAGGACGAGCGCGCGCAGCTCGGGGGGCACCCGCTCGGTGGGATCGGTCTCGGCGAAGTCGAGCGGCGGCCGGAAGAGGTGCCCGGCCATCAGCGAGGCCGGATCGTTGCCGGTGATCGGAACCCTCCCGGTGAGCAGCTCGTAGAGGACGACGCCGAAGGAGTAGAGGTCGCTCCGCTCGTCCCAGCCGGCGCCGCTGAAGCGCTCGGGCGAGCCGTAGCGCGGCTTGCCCAGGAAGACGCCGGTGGTGGTGAGCTCACCCTTCCCTTCCAGCGCCTTGGCGATGCCGAGGTCGATCAGCTTGACCAGCGGATGGCCGTCGACATCCCGGGAGAGCATCAGGTTGTCGGGCGAGACGTCGCGGTGGACGATCTTGTGGCGGTGGAGGTAGCCCAGCGCCTTGAGCGACTGGCGGGCGATCTCGACGGTCAGCGCGATCGGCGGCGGCCCGTAGCCGCTCAGCACCTCGAGCAGGTTCCAGCCGTCGATGTGCTCCATGACGATGAACGCCTGGCCGTCGTCGGCGATGGCGAAGTCGTGGAGGATGGCCACGTTGGGGTGGCGCAGCCGGTTGGCGGCGCGGGCCTCCTGCAGGAAGCGGTCGGCGCCCTCCCCCACCGTGTCCGCCGGCGAGCGGATCACCTTGACGACACGGATCTCGTCGAGGAGGCGGTGGCGCACCTTGTAGAGCGTGCCCATCCCCCCCTCGCGCATCGCGCCGAGGATCTCGTACTTGCCGTCGATCTGCTCGTTGAGGAGCGCCAAACACCCCGCCTTTCCGCTTGCGGATTCGAACCCGTACCTCTGCTTAGGCGAATTGTCCCCCGGAATATTACCGGTTCGGGGCCCTTCCAGGGAGGTCGATCGGGCGGCGGACTTGAAAATCAACCAGGTGATGGTTGAAAATCAACCACGGCGTGGTTGAAAATCAACCACCCTCAAGGCAACTCATGCTCGATCGGCACCTCACCCCCGCCCTCCTGGAAGCGCTCGCCGACCGGCCGGTCGTCCTGCTGAACGGCGCTCGCCAAGTCGGCAAGAGCACTCTGGTTCAGAGCCTCACGAAGGGGGAGGGATCTCAGTACTTCACCCTGGACGACGCTACCGTTCTCGCCGCCATCACCCGGGATCCCGCCGGCTTCCTGGCAGGCCTGGGAGGACCGGTGATCCTCGACGAGGTTCAGCGGGCCCCCGAGCTCTTCCTGGCCCTCAAGGCGGCCGTGGACCGCGACCGGCGGCCCGGGCGCTTTCTGCTCACCGGCTCGGCGAACATCTTCGTCCTGCCCAGGATCTCCGAGTCGCTGGCCGGCAGGATGGAGATCCTCACCCTCTGGCCACTGTCGCAGGGAGAGATCGAGGGTACGGTCGAGGGCTGGGTGGACTCCCTGTTCGCCAGGACGTTCAACCCCATCCATACCGGGCCCTTGGGCCGCGGCGACCTGTTCGAGCGGCTGATCCGCGGTGGCTTTCCCGAACTGGTCGGCGAGCGCCCTGAATCCCGGCGGCGCGCCTGGTTCAGCTCCTACACGACGAGCATCCTGCAACGCGACGTGCGCGACCTGACCAACATCGAGGATCTGGCCGCGCTTCCGCGCCTCCTCTCCCTGCTGGCGGCCCGCGCCACCACCCTGCTCAATTATGCGGAGCTGTCGCGCAGCAGCGGCCTGCCGGCCTCCACCCTGAAGCGGTATTTCGCGCTGCTCGAAGCGACGTTCCTCGTCCAGACCCTGCCGGCTTGGTCGGCCAATCTCTCCAAGCGGCTGGTCAAGTCACCCAAGCTGCTCCTCAACGACAGCGGCCTCATCGCCTCGTCGCTCGGCTTGAGCCGGGCCCGCCTCGAAGAGGATCCGCGGCTCGCCGGACCGCTGCTGGAAAACTTCGTGCTGATGGAGATCCGCAAACAGGTTTCCTGGAGCACTACCCAGCCGACCCTGTTCCATTACCGGACTCAGACGGGCCAGGAGATCGATCTGCTGCTGGAGGACCCGGCGGGCCGGATCGTCGGAATCGAGGTTAAATTGGGCGGCAGCGTCCAGGAGAAGGACGTGCGGGCTCTCCATGATCTCGCCGGGCTGTTGGGAGACCGCTTCCTTCGCGGGATCGTGCTGTACACCGGAGACCGTGCGGTGCCGTTCAGCGAGAAGGTCCTGGCCCTGCCGATCCAGACGCTCTGGCGCACCCAGGCCTGATTCCAAGCTCCCGGCGAAGCGTCCTCATCAGTGCAGGACCCCCTCCACCAGCCGCCGGCGCGGGGTGCGCAGGCGCTGCTGGCGGGTGCGCCGTTCGAAGAGGCGGATCTGCAACAGCTCGCGGTCGGCATGGTCGATGGTGCGCTCCAGGGATTCGGAGCCGTGCCGGTTGGCCCAGCCGAGCGAGAAGGGGGGGATGTCCTGCTCGGCCGCGGTAAGCCGCAGCCGCTGCCCCACCTCGGCGACGTAGCGCGCGGAGGCGCCGAGCAGCAGGAGGAGGAACTCGTCGCCGCCCATCCGCACCACGGCATCCTCGACGCGGGCGTTCTGCTGGAGGAAGCGGCTGACCCGGGCCAGCACCTCGTCCCCCTTCTGATGGCCGAAGGCGTCGTTGTACTCCTTGAAGTTGTCGACGTCGACGACGATCGTGCCCCAGATATCAGCGGTACCCAGGCGCTTCTCGACCTCGGTCAGGAAGCGGCGGTTGTAGCAGCCGGTCAGCGGATCGCGCAGGCTGGCCTCGTGGAAGCGGCTCTCGAGCTGCTTGCGGCCCGAGATGTCGATCAGGATGCCGTGGTAGAGCAGCTCGCCCGTCGTGGCGTCGCGCACGGCGTGGCAGGTGTCGAGCACCGTGCGCTCCTCGCCATCCGGACGGCGGATGACGATCTCCAGCTCGCGAACCTCCCCCTCGCGGGCGAGCAGCGCGGTCTCCTGCGCGCGCTGGGCGGGGTCGGCGAACAGCTCCTGGGCCCGGTGGGTCCGCAGCTCCTCGATGGAAGCGAAGCCGAGGATCTCCAGGCATGCCGGATTGGCATCGAGGATCCGCCCGGCGTCGTTGGTGATGTAGACCCCTTCGCGCAGGTTGCGCACGAAGAAGCGGAGGGTTTCGGGGTCGTCGAGACTTCGGTAGCGCCCTTGGGTCATGATGAATCTCCCCGGCGAGAAAAGCGGCTCGCCCAAGTCGTACTACGACTAAAGGCAAGATCGAGGCCAGGCTCTCAACGACCACCCTCTGCCGTTAAGAGATTCTTCAATACGAATAACTTTAGCGTGGCGTAGCCTCTCGCGCAAGACTTGACTTAGGCTCCGGATTCGGGCTCCTGGAATCCATGGCCCCGGCCGGACGTTACCCTCGCGAGGAGGACTTCCCCGATGAGCCGAGCCGTTTTCGCGTTGCTGGTCTCCACACTGATTGCCGGGGCCGCCCTGCCCGCCGGCGCGCAGCCGGGCACTCCGCGCTGCCAGGCCGTGCGCCAGCAGGACCCGGACACCGGCGCGATGGTCTTCAAGACCCGCCTCACGGCGACGGCTTTCGGCACCGATCCTCTGCTGGTCTGGACGTCGGACGATCCCGAGTCGCTGATGCTGGTGGCGGTGCGCAACGGCGCCGCCCTCCGCTACGCCGGCTGCTTCACCATGACCCTCCAGGCCGACGGCCAGCCCATTGCCATCAGCAAGCTCCGCCACGACAAGGACCCCGACAGCCTGCGCACGGTCGTGGAGTACGTGCGGGCGGAGATCCCCTGGACCGACGCCCAGAAGCTCGCCGCCGCCCGGGCGATCACCTACAAGATCTGCAACGACGACCTCAAGGCCAACGACGATTTCCTCTGCCAGACCCGCAGCGTGGTCGAGGCGGCGGCGGCCTGGAAGAAGGGGCAGGCTGGGAAGAAGTAGGCGGCCGGGGCCGGTCAGCGAAACGTGCGGACCCGAAGCCGTTCCGGCTCGATGACCACCAAGCTGCCGGGGTCCACTCCGAGAGGCTAAAAAGAGAGTGCTCGATCAGCTCGTTGACGGCCTCGG
This sequence comes from Thermoanaerobaculia bacterium, assembly GCA_036403495.1. GTDB lineage: Bacteria > Acidobacteriota > Thermoanaerobaculia > Multivoradales > UBA5704 > DATARR01. The sequence continues at coordinate 1,286 of DASWQX010001074.1, read as the reverse complement.
TCGGCCATTCGTTCGGAAGCCGTGTCAGTACCACGCCCGGCGAGTCGGGCGCCGCGCGCAACCGGCCGCCAAATCCCAGATCGCCTGTCACCAGTACCAGTCCGCTGGAACGAGCGAATTCGAAGATCGTCGCATCCGGTGCACCCCGCAGACCGAGGTCACGGACGTCTTGAACCTGGAATCCCGCGGCCCGCAAGCGAGGCGCGAGGGAGCGGGGCAGGTTCTCGTCGACGAGAAGCTCCACTACGCGATCGCCAGGATCTGTTCCTCGCCGAGCAGCCAGGCGGCGTAGGAGAGGGCGGCCAGAACATCCTCGGTCTCGACCTCATATTCCCTGGAGACTTCGGCGATCGACATGCCGCCCGCGAGCTTTCCCACCAGGAGGGCGACAGGCACCCGCGTCCCCTGGATCACGGGTTTTCCAAAAGCTACTCCCTCGTCGATCGTAATTCTGGGGGCGATCTCTTTCATGGTCATCGATTCTACACCCCGAAATACCGCGCGTCCGGATGCTGGAACACCAGCGCCGAGACGCTCGCCTCGGGGTCCATCATGTCGCCTTCGGTGAGGTGGACGCCGATCTCCTCGGGGCGGAGGGCCTTGAAGAGCTCGCGCTGGAAGGCGAGGTCGGGGCAGGCCGGATAGCCGAAGCTGTAGCGCTTGCCGCGATAGCGGGCGGCGAGCTTGTCCTCCAGCGGGAGCCCCTCCGGATCGGGGAAGCCCCAGCGCTTGCGCAGGCAGGCGTGGACGTACTCGGCGGCGGACTCGGCGGTCTCCAGCGCCAGGGCGGCGAAGGCGTGGCTCTTGAGGTACTCGCCCTCGTGCTTCCAGGCCTCCACCCGCTCGCGCACTCCTTCCCCGGCGGTCGTGACGAAGAGCGCGACGTGGTCGCCGGGCAGGACGTAATCGGCCAGGCTCAGCCCCCCCTCGCGGTTCTGGCGCGGGAAGTCCCAGGAGGCCGCCACCTGACCGGTCTCCGGGCAGCGCAGGGTGATCCGGTTGCCGTCCGCCTCGGCCGGGAAGAAGCGCCAGACGGCCCGCGCTTTCATCGCGCCGCTCCGCGCGATCCCCTTGAGATCGTCGATCACCGCCTCCAGCTTGGCGAGCTTGGGGTCCCCCTCCTCGCGTAGCCGCTTGACCGAGCCCTTCAGTCCCAGGTGCTTGCCGTAGATCATCTGCGGGTTGAGATAGGCCCAGACCTCGTCGAGGTCGAGCTCGGCGACGTGGCGGTCGAGATCGGCCGGCGGCGGCACGGGGAGGTCCCTGCGGACCTCGGCGGCGGCGTT
>DASWQX010001073.1:0-1611 GCA_036403495.1 Thermoanaerobaculia bacterium | reverse complement strand
ACGTCGCGGTCGCCGTCCTTGCGCACGGCGGCGCGCGGGATGGTCACCACCGGCTTGCCCATCGACCCGCCGGCGCCACCGCCGCCGGCCGCGCCCTTCTCCTCGCCCAGGAAGGCCACCTTGACCCCCATGTCCGGGAGGATGCGCGGGTCGAGCTGCTCGATCCCCAGCCGCACCTTGACGGTCGCTTTCTGGCGGTCGGCCGTGGGCACCGGCATGATCACGTGGGCCGGGATCTGCCAGTCCGGATAGGCGTCGAGGGTGGCCACCGCCTTCTGCCCCGGCTGCACCCGGTGGATGTAGCTCTCGTTGACGTCGACGTCGATCTCCAGCGACTTCATGTCGACCAGCGTGCAGATGCCGGTGCGGGTGAAGCCGCCGCCGGCCGAGATGGGAGAGATCATCTCCCCCGGCTGGGCGTCCTTGGTCACCGCGACGCCCGAGAACGGCGCGCGGATCACCGTGTCGTCCACGTCCTGGCGGCGCAGGGCGATCTGGCGCTCGGAGACCTCGACGTCCTGGCGCCCGAGATCCAGCCGCGCCACCAGCGCGTCGACGTCGGCATCCGCGGTGTCGGCGTCCGACTGGGTCATGATCCCCTGCTCGCGCAGCCGCCGGGTCCGGTCCTGGGCGAGCTTCGCCTGCCGCAGCCGCACCGCGTTCTCGGCGAGGGAGCGGCGCTGGGACACGAGCTGCGCCTCGGCGAGCGCGAGCTGCTTGCGCGGCGTCGCGTCGTCGAGATGGGCGAGCACCTGCCCCTCATGGATCTCCATCCCCTCCTCCACCAGCACGTCCACCACCTTGCCGGTGATCTTCGAGGAGACGGTCGCCTGCCGCCGGGCGGTGACGTAGCCCGAGGCGTTGAGCACCGCCCCGGCCGCCGCCGGACCGCCGGCCCGCAAGACCGCCTCCGCCGCGCGCACCGGGACCGCGCGCGGCCGGGCGAGCCACCACGCCGCCGCCAGCGCGACCAGGGCGGCGACCGCCAGCGCGATCCAGAGCCCCTTCCGGCTCCTCTCCTCACCCGCTTGCGGGCGGTCGATGCGCAGCCCCTCCAGCGAGGGCTTCTCCGAAGCCATGACGTCTCCCTATGCCTTATCTGTATGCCGCTGAGCCGCGGAACGTTTCCGAGGGTCGGATCTCCGGCGGGATTCTATCCGATCCGCGCCGGCCGGAGCCTTCAGCGCCGCTCGTAGGCGGCGCAGGAGGTGTCGGTCTCCCAGACCTCGACGCGGACCACCCGCACCCGCTCCTGCTCGGCGAGGCGGCGCTCGATCTCCTCGTAGATGTACTGGGAGATCAGCTCGGCCGTGGTGTTGCGCTCGTCGAACGGCGGGATGTCGTTGATCACCCGGTGGTCGAAGGGGCCGACGATCTCCTGCATCATCGCCTTGAGGTCCGAGAAGTCGAGCACCATCCCCAGCGCGTCCAGCTCCCCGGCCGCGAGGTGGACCCGCACCCGGTAGTTGTGCCCGTGCAGGTTCTGGCAGCCGCGGGTATGACCGCGGATGGCGTGAGCGGCGGCGAAGGTGAAGTCCTTGAAGATCGTGTGCATGGCGCGGCCTCAATCGTGGCGCCCCGGGGCGCGGGGAGTCAAGGGGGCGGCACGGC
>DASWQX010001072.1:0-3215 GCA_036403495.1 Thermoanaerobaculia bacterium | reverse complement strand
CCTTGCTGCAAAACGGCGGCGGATTCACGGTTCAGGTCGACTGAAGCGGCTTCTTTCTCGACGCGGCGGGCGGGTCCGCTCCGGGCCCGCCCGCCGTCGGGACATTTTCTGAAAGATTTTTGCCACCGCGTGCACTGAGAGAGTGGAACCTTCACGAATGGCCGAAACCAGACGGGTCTCCTCCGCTCCCTTCCCCGCCCGGCGCGCCGCCCGGCCGCGGCTGCCGCACCCTCCCCGCGTCCTGCCGGCGCCGCGCCTCCGCGTCGACGAGACGCCCGGCCCAGGGCTCCCGGAACGGCAGGAGGAGGTCGAGCCGCCAACCCCTCGCCAGCCCGAGCCGGAGCCGACGCCCGCCACCGTCCGGCCGCCTCGATTCGCCGCCCTGCGGCCGCCGCGCCGCACCCCGGCGGAGCGGGTGGTGCTGACCGTGCTCGTGCTGGGGCTCCTCCTGAACGCGCTGGCCCTGCTGCGGCACGCGGCGCTCTCGCGCGCCGACATCCTGCTGGGCACGACCGTCCTGCTCGCCGGCCTCGCCCTGCTGGTGCTGATCGAGGTCTACCGGCGGACCGAGCGATAGACTCTGCCGATGAACGACCGAAAACCGCGGCGACGCCGCAACCGCTTCAAGCTCGTGCTGGTGCCGGCGGTCTCCGCCGCCCTGCTGGCCTTCGGCTGCGACCGTGCCCCTGGCTCCACGCAGGTCTGCGTCGACTCGCAAGGGCGCCGGCTGCCCGACGAACAGTGCCGGGATCCGCGCTACCAGAGCACGTTCCATCACTGGTATTACGTCTCCCGAGGGGGCGTCGTTCCGGTCGGCGCCTTCGTCCACAGCAGCGGCTCTCACTTCCATTCGAGCCGGAGCGGCAGCGTCAGCCGCGGCGGCTTCGGCAGCTCGGCCCACTCGTCCGGCGGGGGGAGCTGATGCAGCGCATCCCGATCGAGCCCCGCCCGCGCTGGCAGGAGGAGGTCGAGCGCGCCGGGCTACTCTGGCACACCGCCGACGGCCGGCCCTACTGGAACGAGAGCGCCTATTACCTCTTCACCGCCGACCAGGTCGACGAGATCGAGGCCGCCACCGCCGAGCTCCAGGCGCTCTGCCTGGAGGCCGGGCAGTACATCCTCGACCGCGATCTCTTCGCCAGATTCGGCATCCCCGCCTGGACCGTGCCGTTCATCCGGCGGGCCTGGAACGAGGAGCCTCCCGCGCTCTTCCACGGCCGTTTCGACCTCGGCTACGACGGCCGGACGCCGCCCAAGCTCTTCGAGTACAACTGCGACACCCCGACCGCCCTCTTCGAGGCCGCGGTGGTGCAGTGGGAGTGGAAGGAGGCGGTGCTGCCGGACCGCGATCAGTTCAACAGCCTGCACGAGCGGCTGGTCGCCAAGTGGCGGGACCTCGCCCCCTACCTCCGCGGCGGCCTCGTCCACTTCACCCACGCCGACGACGACCCCGGCGAGGACACGCTGACCGTCACCTATCTGCGCGATACCGCGCGGCAGGCCGGCGTCGACAGCGCGCCCATCCTGATCGACGACGTCGGTTGGGATTCCCGCCTGCGGCGCTTCGTCGACCTCGCGAACCGGCCGATCGACACCCTCTTCCACCTCTATCCGTGGGAGTGGCTGGTCAACGAGCAGTTCGGCCCGCACATCGCCGAGAGCTACGACTCCATGCAGTGGATCGAGCCGATCTGGAAGATGCTCTGGAGCAACAAGGCGCTCCTGGCCGTGCTCTGGGAGATGCACCCAGGGCACCCCAACCTGCTCCCCGCCTACTTCGAGCCGATGGGTCAAAACTACGTCCGCAAGCCGCTCCTGGCCCGGGAGGGCGCCAACATCACGGTGGTCCGGTACGGCCAGACGGTGATCGAAACCCCCGGCGACTACGGGCACGAGGGCTTCATCTATCAGGACCTCTACGACCTGCCCGATTTCGACGGCAACCGCCCGGTCCTCGGCAGTTGGATCGTCGACGGCGAGCCGGCGGGGATAGGGATTCGCGAAGGCGGCCTGGTCACCGGCAACCAGGGGCGCTTCGTGCCGCACGTCTTCGAAAAGCGATAAGGCGACTATCCGCCGGCGCCGCCGCCGGCGTGGATACCCCCCTCGGTCTGCCCCCAGGGATCGAGCGCCTCGGCGAGCTCGTCCGGCGGCAGCACCTTCTTTTCGAGGCAGAGCTCGCGTACCGTCTTGCCGGTCTTCACCGACTCCTTGGCGATCTCGGCCGCGGCGTCGTAGCCGATCTTCGGCACCAGCGAGGTCACCATGGCCAGCGAGCGCTCGACCAGCTCCTCGCAGCGCTCCCGGTTCGCCGTGATGCCGTCGACGCAGGTCTCGGCCAGCAGGCGCGAGACGTTGGCCAGGATCTCGATCGACTGCAGGAGGTTGAACGCGATCACCGGCATCATCACGTTGAGTTCGAAGTTGCCGCCCATGCCGCAGATCGTGATCGTGGCGTCGTTGCCGATCACCTGGGCGGCCACCATCAGAACGGCCTCGGGGATGACCGGATTGACCTTGCCCGGCATGATCGAGCTCCCCGGCTGCAGGCTGGGAAGCGAGATCTCGCCGATGCCGCAGCGCGGGCCCGAGGCCAGCCAGCGGAGGTCGTTGGCGATCTTGGTCAGCGAGGCGGCGATGGTCTTCAGCGCGCCCGAGGTCTCGACCGCCGCGTCCTTGCCGCCCATCGCCTCGAAGCGGTTGGGAGCCTGCACGAACGGGGCGCCGGTGCGCTCGGCGAGACGGGCGATCGCTTTCGGCGCCAGCTCCGGCGGCGCGTTGAGGCCGGTGCCCACCGCCGTGCCGCCGAGCGGCAGCTCGGCCAGCCGGGGCTTCACCGACTCCAGCCGCGCTAGGGCGTTCTTCGCCTGCTGCGCGTAGCCCGAGAATTCCTGGCCGAGCCGCACCGGCACCGCGTCCTGGAGATGGGTGCGGCCGATCTTGACCACCCGGTCGAGCTCCGCCGCCTTGCGGTCGAGCGACCCGGCCAGCGTCTTCAACGCGGGCTCCAGCTCCTCGACGATGGCGAGGTAGGCCGAGACATGGATCGCCGTGGGGATGACGTCGTTGCTCGACTGGCCATTGTTGACGTGGTCGTTCGGATGAACTTTCTTCGAGCCGATGGCACCTCCCAGGATCTCGATCGCCCGGTTGGCCAGCACCTCGTTGACGTTCATGTTGGTCGAGGTGGCCGAGCCGGTCTGGAAGATGTCGAG
>DASWQX010001071.1:0-3825 GCA_036403495.1 Thermoanaerobaculia bacterium | reverse complement strand
CGGGCAGGGGAGGGCAGGCGCGGGGAGGCTCTCCGACCGGGACGACGGAAGGCAGGGCAACAGCGCGAGGCTGCAAGTCGCGCAGCCGCGCAACAGGTGCAAGACCACGGCCCGAGCCTGCCCGCCGGTAAGGCCGCCCAGAAGCATGCCTTCCAACTCCTGCGGAGACGGATGACTCTGTTCCACGAACCCCTCCCTTGTGAGCTGATTCTCTCACAAGGAGAGTTGCAGTGACTACTTCCCGCCACCATCGCTTCCCGGCGGGACCAGGGGAAGCGTTGGGCTCACGAGGTGGTGCGTCGTGCTGCCATCGGGATTGATCGCGCCCCCTTCCTTCTCCTGCATCACCACCGGCCTCTTCGTCTCGCCGGTCATCAGGTGTGCGATCCAGGTCCAGGCTCTCTCGAAGGCGTCGGCGGCGGCGGAAAATCTCGCGGCCTGGAGCCCGGCGGCGCGGGTGGGGGCAGGGGACGCCAGGGCGGCGGTGACTGCCAGGGCGAGGGCGGCCAGGACGATCCGATTGCGTTGAGACATTTCGATCTCCTCTTCCAGCCCGGGGAGCGCTCCCGGCGCCGGCATGGCCCGGGTGCCCGCGGGCAAACGTTCCACTGAAAAGTGCGGCCAGAACCGTCAAGCGGGGCGGATTTGTTCCCTCCAGGGGACTGATTCTCCCCTTTCCGCAGATCGCCGTCGATTCCGTAGTCACAGGTTTTCCAGCCCGGCGGACGGAACGGAAAATTCCGCGCCGGAATGAATTATCGCGGCTTCTTGGGATCAACCGAATCATCCATTTTCAGACTCACGAAGAAATTTTCTGACCGGAGGTTGACAAAATGGAATCGAAAATCAACCATAGGCACCCATGAACGTGACCAAGCGGTGACGGCGCAGTTCGAGGGGAAGCGGTGAAAAAGGAGCTGGGAGAGCGGATCGTCCGGGCCCGTGAGCGGCGGACGCTGAAGCCCTGGGTGCGGCAGGTGCGGACGACCAAGGAGCCGTCCGCGAGAAAAAGATCCTGAAGGTTGGTCCCCGGCGTCATGACGGCGCCGGTTTTTCGAAGGAGGTAACGAGTATGGAAACGAGCATGAACACGAGGATGCGGCAGGTGACAGGGCGGCTGCGGCGGCCGCCGCGGCCGGGAGGGAAGCTGAAGCCCGAGCGGGTGCAGCTGATGCTGCGGGCCATGCCGGGCTGGCGGCTGTCGGCGAGGGGCAACGCGCTCCTGATGGCGCGGAGCTTCACCACGTCGGGGGAGGCGGCGAAGCTGGCCGCGTTCGTGGCGGCGCTGGCCGCGGCGGAGAACCACGCCCTCACCCTCGGGGTCACCGCGCACCGGGTGACCCTCCGGCTGCAGCGGCCGAACCGGATCGGCATCGACCGGCCGCTCCTCGACTTCGCCCGTCGGATCCACTGACGGTCCCTGAAACCCAACGACAACGAAAGCAAAACGAAAGTAAACGGAAAGGAAAGAGAATCATGGCAAAAACATCGATCGCAGAGGCCATCGTGGCCTGGGAGAAGGCCCTCCTCAACGTCAAGGCGACCGCCTCGGACGCTCCGGGGGTCGCGGGCTACGCGGCGCCGCTGGAGAAGATCCTCGACGACGCCAAGAACCTGTCGGCCAGCCTGGAAGGGCGCAAGGCCATGAAGCAGCAGGAGAGCCTGGACCGCGCGGCGCTCATGAAGCTGGGCAACAAGCAGGTCTCGCGGATCCGTCTCGCCCTCAAGGCCTTCTTCGGGCCGGACAGCGAGCGGATCATCGAGTACGGCGGCCGTCCGGTGCGGGCGCGGAAGAGCAAGCCGAAGACCTCGCCGCCGGCCTCCACCCCGCCCCCGTCCACGGCCCCCGGCACGACGGCGACCCATGCGGCGGCGGAACCCGCCGTTCCGGCGGCGGCGGCGGCTCCCACCCCCACCTCCACCCCCACCCCCCCGCCGGCAACCGCCGGGAACTCTTGACCTGCCCGTTCCGGAAAGGAGACACGGCATGTCGAAAGAGTCCCTGGATCACTACTCCGCCCAGTGGGAGAAGCTGATGGCCGCCGCCAAGGCCTTCGGTGGCGACCTCCCCCTCATGGAGTCGCTGCGCCGGCAGCTCGGCGGCCAGATGCAGGACGTCCGAAGGCTGCAGGACCGGCGGTCGGAGCTGCAGGAGGAGACGAGGAAGTCCACCCAGGAGCTCCGGTCCAGTCAGTCGCGGGCGGGTGCGCTCGCCGCCCGCATCAAGGCGCTGGCCCGCGCCGCCATCCTCGACAGCGCCAAGCTGGGCGAGTTCGGCATCAAGCAGCGGCCGAAGCGCCGTTTCGCCCGGCTGCCGGTAGCCCTGGAAAGAAAGGAGGACGAGGCCCCCCGAAACCCCACCACCCGGTAAGCAGCAGGCCGTCAGGGCCGGAGGCGTGGTGAAGCACGCCTCCGGCTTTTCAGGGAGCAGGAGCATGGTACCCCGAAAGGGGGGCGAGGTGGCCTGCGACCCCACCCTCGGGTATTGAAATCCACGCTTTTATACGTCTCTTGGGTCAGAGGGTGGGGGATCGCCCAGAGGGCGGGCTTTGAACAGCCTGCGGTTTTAACCGCAGGTTCGGACGTCTCCGAGGTCCCCAAACCCCGGAGGGGTGGCCGATTGGTTGAAAATCGGCCGCCCTTTGGGCTTGGGATGATCTTGGGGTCCCGCGGTTGAGGTGCCAGGCGATTCCCGAGGAGTGCCTCCGCTACGCGAGATTAGTCCGCCTCGGACTGAGGTGCCGAACCGAGGTGCCCGACCGCAGTGCCATGCGATTCACCGGGCGGTGCTGCGCGCGAAGCAAGCAGTTCAATCTGCATTTACCGAGGAAGGTCAGTCTCCCCCGGGCGGGTGAGCGGACGGCTCTCTCGGTGTAAAGTCTCCATGATAAATAATCATCTCTCTATATTTGTATTGGGATCGGGCGGCGTCCGGCTTGACTGTGGACCTGCTCGCTGGATAGGCTACCTGCATAATCGATTTACGTAGCTTCGAATCCATCTCATGGCTAGACACCAGCCCCTGATTGTCACTCTCCATGGAATCAACTCCATCGGCGCGTGGCAGGATGACGTCAGGCAAGTATTCGAGCCCCACTTCCGCTGCGTTCCCTTGCGCTACCCGCAGTTCCGGCGGCTGGGCTGGCTGAAGATCTTCAGTCCCTGGCACCGCTATAGGGCGCTGAAGACGGTCGCCCGGAACTTCGCCGCCGAGGTCGGAGGGGCGGGAGTCCGACCTCACTTGATCGCTCACAGCTTCGGGACCTGGCTGGCGGTACGCCTGATGAGCCGTCCAGGAACCCGTCTCCGTCGCATCGTCTTCGTCGGCAGTCCCCTGCCCGCCAATTTCGACTGGACCACGGCGCTGGCGGATGACCCTGAGGCATTCTACGACCTCACCAATGAGCGGGGCCTGCTCGACGGCGTCATTTCCCTGGCCGGCCGGCTCAGCCAGGCGCGCGCCGGCCAAGCCGGCTTTCAGGGCCCCCCGGAGCTGATCCACGATACCAGGGTGATGCGCGACGCCTGCCCCCTCTGCGTCGGCTTGGTCCCGCAGACCCATGCCCGCATCCACAACGTGGATCGCGACTTCCGGCACAGTGACTGGTTTGTTGGCAACGGCCACTCCGCCAACCTGTGGCTCCCATACTTCTGGGGCTTTCCGCCGGAGGAGTATTTCGACTTTATCGAGCGCTGTCTGCTCCTGGACGAGATGGCGAGCCAGGACGTCGTGAACCTGCGGCAGGCGGAGGAGGACTTCTACGCCCGTAGCTGGAGCTGGACCCGGATCGATAGCGCCGTCGTAAGCCTGGGGGAGTATGTCGC
>DASWQX010001070.1:0-3284 GCA_036403495.1 Thermoanaerobaculia bacterium | reverse complement strand
GTCCCGCCAGCGCCACGGGAACCAGGTCGGGCGCCAAGTCGGCGATCGCGCGGTGGACGGCGATCGACACGGCCACCAGCGCCGGCTGGGTGTTGGCGGTGAGGTTCAGCTCCTCCTCGGGCCCCTCCCAGCAGAGCCTGGAGAGCGGGAAGCCGAGGGCCTCGTCGGCCTCCTGGAAGGTGGCGCGGGCGACCTCGGAGGCGTCGGCCCACACCTTACCCATGCCGACCTTCTGCGAGCCCTGGCCGGGGAACACGAACGCGATCTTCTTCCCTGTGAGACTCATCCGGCTTGCGTCCCCTCCCGGCCGCCCAGCAGGCGCTCCTCCTGGCTGTGCAGCTCGGCGATCTTGTCGCTGATCTTGCGGTCGAGCCGGGCGTTCGAGAACTCGACCGCCCGACGGATGGCGTTCTGGATGGCGCGCGCGTTCGAGCGGCCGTGGCCGATGAAGCAGCCGCCGTTCAAGCCCAGCAGCGGCGCGGCGCCGTATTCGCTGTAATCGGTGCGCTCGCGGAAGCGGTCGAAGGCCGGCTTGGCGAGCTGGTAGCCGAGCTTGCCGCGCGGGCTGCCGGCGATCTCCTCGCGCAGCATGCGGAGCATCAGCTCGGCGAGCGCCTCGGCGCTCTTCAGCACGACGTTGCCCACGAAGCCGTCGCAGACGATCACGTCCACCGTCCCCTTGAACAGGTCGCCCCCCTCGACGTTGCCGACGAAGTTGAGCCCGGTCGTCTTCAGCACCTTGAAGACCTCGCGGGTGAGGTCGCTCCCCTTCCCCTCCTCCTCGCCGATCGACATCAGGCCGATCCGTGGCGAGGGGGTGCCGATCACCTCCTGCGCGTAGAAGTGCCCCATGACGGCGAACTCGCGCAGGTGGACCGGCTTGCTGTCGATGTTGGCGCCGACGTCGAGCAGCACGGTGCGCCCGTGGCGGTTGGGGAGCACCGCCGCCAGCGCCGGACGGTCGACGCCCGACACCGTGCCGATGACCATCTTGGCGGCGATCATCGCCGCGCCGGTGTTGCCGGCGGTGACCATCGCCGCCGCCCGCCCGTCCTTGACCAGCTCGGCGGCCAGGCGCAGCGACGAGCGGCGCTTCTTGCGGATCGGCGTGATCGCCGGCTCGTCCATGCCGACGACCTCCTCGGCGTGCACGATCTCGATCCGCCCGTCTCCCCCGTCACCGAAACCGCCCAGCCGGCGCAGCTCGGCCTCGACGCGGACGCGGTCGCCCACGAGCACGATCGAGCAGCCGTCCTCACGGGCGGCCCGGAAAGCGCCCTCTACCGCGCTCTGCGGCGCGGAGTCCCCCCCCATGGCGTCGACGGCGATCGGCATGCTTCGGGCTGGGTTGGCCAGCGGACTTGGGGATACAGGGCGCGGCCTGCTGCGCCCCTACGGCGGCTCAGACGTTCTCTTTGCCCTCGATCACCTGCCGCCCCCGGTACTGCCCGCAGCTCGGGCACGCGCGGTGCGGCAGCTTGACCTCGCCGCAGTTGGGGCAGGTCGACATGGTGGGCACCGCCAGCGCGTCGTGGGCGCGGCGCTTGTCACGGCGGGCTTTGGAATGGCGTCGTTTCGGATTCGGCATGGTCGTCGAGCCTCTTCAGATCTACAAAGTCCTTACGTCTCAGGTCCCGGTCAGCGCCCGGGGGTTCCGTCGATTACTTTTTCGTCCCGGCGCTCTTCAGCGCGGCGAGAGCCGCCCAGCGGGAGTCCACCTTGGCGTCCCCGCAGGAGCAGGCTCCCTCGTTCAAATCGGCGCCGCACTCCGGGCAGATCCCCTTGCAGTCGGGGCGGCAGAGCGGCTTCATGGGAACGTTGAGCTGGAGCTGCTCGATCAGGATCGGGTCGGTCTCGAGGATCGCCTCGGTGACGTACAGATCCCCCAGGTCCTTCCCGTGCAGCGAGTGCTCGCTCTCCGCTTCCGGCTGGCGATCCACCAGCACCATCAGCTCGATGTCCTCCACCGTGGGCTCGACGATCGGCTTCAGGCACCGGTTGCAGCTCAGCCTCTGCTCGTAGGAGAGCCGGGCCCGCAGAAAGAACCCCGGATCGGCGAAGACCACCTGGCCGCGCCAGGTGACGGGTCCCAGAGCCAGCAGCTCGGGGCGGTCCAGGGTTTCCGGCGAGACGCGCTGCGTCTCCTCCCAGTTGAAAGGTTCGTCACGAACCTGGTCCAGCCATATCTTCATCCAGCGACCTCCAACCGGGGCAACCGCGAAGGCTATAGAGTTCGCTCCCCGCTGTCAATTCAATCGGTCTTTCGCGTCAGGGTCAGCCGCAGCCGTGCAGGCGCAGCAGGAAAGTCGCCGGCGCGCGGGTCGCCACCGCCGAAGCCCGCTCGCAGGCGGCGAGCGGCGAGAGCAGCGTCTCCCAGTCGCGCCAGCGCTCGACCTGGCGGGGGTCGGCGAGCGGGAACTTCTCCAGCCCCCTGCGGACCTGGGACACCCGCGCCAGCGCCGGCCGCGGCCGTACCCACAAGCCGAGAACGATCTGTCCCAGGGCCGGCGCGGCGCCGGCCTCTGCGTCCTGATTGGCGGCCACCGGTGAAACCAGCGCCGAGATCTGCGGCGCCAGGGCCTCGGCGTGCTCCAGGCTGGCGTCGTCGAGGGCAACAATGCTCCATCCGGAGGCATTCCCGCGCGGCAGGTTCTGTGCCAGCAGGCCGGCGAGCCCGCGCGCCGGCAGCCCCCAGCGCTTCTCGCCCGGCGGGTTGAACACCGCGAGACCCGGCAGGTCGCCCAGGGGGCCGAGGTGCAGCCCCCCCTTGACGTCGAACAGCGCCATCGCCGCCGCCGGCAGCGGCCGCTCGGCGTCGGCCGGCCAGGCCGGACCCGCCACCGCCAGCAGCGAGGGGGCGTCGGCGGCCAAAACGAACGCGGGGGGCTCGGGCGGCGGCGCAGTGCCGGCGGGAGTGCCGGCGGCGCCACCAGTACTGGCGAGCGTCACGTCGAGGTCCGCGCCTTTCCTTTCCATTACATAGCTCCCCGCCGGGAGCTCGGAGACGTCCGCACCGAGATGGAAGATCCCCAGGTTGGGAGGATAGGCGGGCACCGCGGCCGCCGCGGGCAGCTTCGGCTCGTCGCCGGCGCGCACCGTCCAGTAGCCGTCCCGCCAAGCGATGTGCAGCACCCGCTCCTCGACCTCGTCGCGCTTCCCCCGCTCCTCCTTGATCTCGCCGCCGCGCAGCCAGGGGTTGCCGGCGATCCGGCCGGCCAGCCTCGCCACCGCCGCGAGCATGGGATAGACCCGCGCCACCAGCAGGAAGCGCTCGCCGTCGAGGT
>DASWQX010001069.1:0-5599 GCA_036403495.1 Thermoanaerobaculia bacterium | reverse complement strand
AACCCCTCTCCTGAAGGAGAGGGGCTTCAGCCTTGTTGGTTTCCCCCTCTCCTTCAGGAGAGGGGGTCAGGGGGTGAGGTCGCAGGCCGGGGACGTCCGTCCCTACGAGCCGCAGGACGCCGGGGCGTTGCCGAACTTCTTGCCGGCCTTGGTCATCGAGGCCTCGTAGTGGGCGCGGGCCTTCTTCCAGCCGTCGCCCTTGATCGGAACCGCGCAGCTCCCCTTGCCCTTGCAGCCGTTGTCGGCGGTGCCGCCCTGGCCCTTGCAGGCGTTGGAGCCCGCGCAGGAGTGGGCCTCGGTGGTGGCGCAGCCACCCTGACCGGCGCAGGCGTTGTCGCCGCCCTTGCCCTCGCCCTTGCAGGCGTTGAGGCCGCAGCAGGCATGGGCGTCAGCCTTGGCGGCCGGCTTCTTCATCTCGTCCGCGGACAGCAGCTTGCTGCCCAGGACGGAGCCGGCCACCACACCGCCGAACGCGGCGGCGGCCAGCTTCCCGAAGTCTCTCCGGCTGACGTTTTCATCCAGCTTCTTCATTTCGCAGTCTCCTCTGAAATGAGATTCGGTCCAGCACCGCGACGGACGCTCACGGCGAGCGCCTCGTCAGATTCAAAATCCTTGTACAGCCCAGGGCCATGTGTGACGCCCGAGTCTACTCCTTAGTACGGAAGAGAGGGAAGAAAGGATGGGTCACCAGGCGACCCGATACAGCATCCAATAAACGACGACGCCGGTCACCGACACGTACAGCCAGATCGGCAGGGTCCAGCGGGCGAGCCGCTTGTGCTGCGGGAAGCGGCGGCGCCAGGCGCGGTAGACCGTGATGCCGGCGAGGAAGGGGACGATCGCCGCCAGGGCGGTGTGGGTGACCAGGATCGTGAGGTAGACCGTGCGCGCCGTCCCGTGGCCGGGAAAGCGGACGCTGCCGACCTGCGCGTGGTAGATCAGGTACGAGGTGAGGAAGAGGACCGAGCAGACCAGGGCGGCGGTCATCACGTTGCGGTGGGCGATCCACCGCCGGTTGCGGATCAGGACGTAGCCGGTCACCAGGAGCAACGCCGCGAGGGCGTTCAGGCTGGCGTTGACGGCGGGGAGCGAATGGACGTCAGGCATGGTGGGGAATTCTAGCCGGATTCCACCCTCCTTTTTCCGCGGCCGGAGTGATAGGGTTCCCAACTGATTTAGATATGAACGATCCTGGAGGAAGGAACCCATGAGGAAAGGTCTTCGCGAATATTGGGCCGGATATTGGGTCGGACATGGCGCGGTTGTAGCGATCCTGGCGGCCGCCGGTCTCCTGCTCGGCACGGCCGGTTTTTCTCAGGACAAGCCGGCGCCGGCGCCTTCGGGGCACGACCACGGCATCGGTTTCGGGGCGGACGCGAAGGCCGAGCCGAAGCCGAACATGCCGGTCGACGCCCACACCTACTACTTCCCCGCCTACGACGAGGGGGTGGCCAAGATGGCCGCCCGCAAGGCCGCGCAGCTCGCCACGGCCAAGACGATCTCGGCCTTCCACGACTTCCAGCTCACCGACCGCCTGCCGGAGAGCGGCATCACATTCCGCCACCAGGGCACGGACGACAGCGGGATCCACTACAAGGCGGTCCACTACGACCACGGCAACGGCGTGGCGGTGGCGGATGTCGACGGCGACGGCCTGCCGGACCTCTACTTCGTCACCCAGCTCGGCGAGAACCAGCTCTGGAAGAACCTGGGGCAAGGCAAGTTCCGCAACATCACGGCGGAGGCCGGGGTGGGGCTGAAGGACCAGATCAGCGTCGCGGCCTCGTTCGCGGACGTCGACAACGACGGCTTTCCGGACCTCTTCGTCACCACCGTCCGGCACGGCAACCACCTGTTCCTCAACGACGGCAAGGGGCACTTCCGGGACGTCTCGAAGGAGGCCGGCCTCGACTATGTGGGGCACTCCTCCGGGGCCGTCTTCTTCGACTTCGACCACGACGGCCTGCTCGACCTCCTGGTCACCAACGTCGGCCGCTACACCACCAACGAGGTCGGCCGCGGCGGCTACTATGTGGGATTGACCGACGCCTTCCAGGGCCATCTGCATCCGGACCGCACCGAGACCAGCATCCTCTACAAGAATATGGGGAACCACCGGTTCAAGGACGTCTCCCAGGAGACCGGGCTGGTCGATGGGAGCTGGAGCGGCGACGCCGCGGTCGCCGACCTCAACGGCGACGGCTGGCCGGACGTCTACGTCCTCAACATGCAGGGGGACAACCACTATTACGAAAACCAGGGGGGAAAGCGGTTCGTCGACAAGACCGAGCCCTACTTCCCCAAGACCTCCTGGGGCGCGATGGGGATCAAGTTCTTCGACTACGACAACGACGGCCGTCCCGACCTGCTGATCACCGACATGCACTCGGACATGAGCCAGATCGTCGGCGTCGAGCAGGAGAAGAAGAAGTCCGACATGAAGTGGTCGGACGCCGACCTCCAGGGGGGCGCCAACAACATCTTCGGCAACTCCATGTTCCACAACCTGGGCGGCGGCAAGTTCGCGGAGGTCTCGGACGCCATGGGCGTCGAGGACTACTGGCCTTGGGGCCTGAGCACCGGCGACCTCAACGCCGACGGCTACCAGGACGTCTTCATCACCGCCAGCATGAACTTCCCGTTCCGCTACGGCGTCAATTCCCTGCTGCTCAACGACCGCGGCAAGGTCTTCCGCGACAGCGAGTTCATCCTCGGCGTCGAGCCGCGGCGCGGCGGCCGGACCCACTTCAAGATGGCCGACATCGACTGTGATGGCGAGGAGCAGAGCAACAACATCTGCAAGGGGCGCAAGGGGATGGTGAAGGTGATGAGCACCTACGGCTCGCGCTCCTCGGTGATCGTCGACCTCGACAACGACGGCGACCTCGACATCGTCACCAACGACTTCAACTCCGAGCCGATGATCCTGATCAGCGACCTCGCCCAGAAGAAGCCCGGCCTGCACTATCTGAAGATCAGGCTTCGCGGGACGGTGTCCAACCGCGACGGCCTCGGCGCGCAGGTGGTCGTGAAGGCCGGCGGCCAGACGCTCACGCAGTGGAACGACGGCAAGTCGGGGTACCTCTCGCAGAGCTCCATGCCCCTCTACTTCGGCCTCGGCGACGCCGCCAAGGTCGATTCCGTCGAGGTCACCTGGCCCACCGGCAAGAAGCAGACGGTGGCGGGCCCGAAGGCGAACGGGCAGATCGAGGTGGTGGAGGAGAAGTAGGCAGAAATCAGCGTTTGTGGCCTGCGACCTCATCCCCTAACCCCTTCTCCTAAAGGAGAAGGGGGACGAATTCGAGGCGGATTGCCGAGTCAGGCCCTCCCTCTCCTTTAGGAGAGGGACCGAGGGTGAGGTCGCAGGCCGCGGACGCTTGAGAGCAAAGGGGGACGCCCTTCCCTACCCCTCCACCGCCGCCAGATCCCGCCGCAGCTTCTGCATCGAATCCTCGTCGAAACCGTCGTAGTAGCCGCGGATCCGTCCCAGGCCGTCCACCAGCACGAAGCGGGTGCTGTGGAGGATCGGCTCGACGGGCGGTCCGCCGGGGGCGGTGGACGCCGGGATGTCGATCCCCAGCTTGAAGCCCTGGCGAGAGAGGCGGTAGATCTCCGTTTTGTCGCCGGTCAAAAAGAGCCAGCGGGGCGGCGCTTTGTAGGACTCGGCGTAGCGCTGGAGCACCGCGGGGGTGTCGTGGTCGGGGTCGACCGAGAAGGAGACGAGCCGGACGTCGTGATCCCCGGCCAACTCGCGCTCGAGACGGGCCATCCGCGCCGTCATCAGCGGGCAGGAGGCGGGGCAGCGGGTGAAGATGAAGTCGGCGATCCAGGGCTGGCCGGCGAGCTCCTCGCCGCGGACCGAGCGGCCGTCCCGGTTGGTCAGGATGAAGGCGGGCGCCGGGCCGAGGACCGGCGGCGGCTCCGGGCGCCGCATCCTCTGGACGACGGTCGCCGCGATCACCACCACCAGCGCGGCCACCAGCAGCCCCCAGATCAGGCCGCGGCGCAGGCCGCTCCGGCCGGCCCCGCTGATGGCTGCCATCTACTCCACCCTCCCGCCGCGGGTCGCCAGCAGCCCGGCGGCGAAGGCGGCGGCTCCCAGGACGAGCGTGACGACGAGCGACAGCGCCGGCCCGGGCAGGCCGGTGCCGAGGGCGGCGCCCTGGCCGTAGAGCGCCCAGCGGAGCGCGGCGACGCCGTAGGTCAGGGGGTTCAACCGCATCAGCGCGCCGAGCCAGGGGGGGGCGCCGCTGACGGGGAAGAAGGAGCCGGAGAGGAGCCACATGGGCATCAGCACGACGTTCATGATGGCATGGAAGCCCTGCACCGAGTCGACCTTCCAGGCGAAGGCGAAGCCGAGGGCGGTGAGCGACAGAGCGAGGACGGCCAGCACTCCCGCCGCCGCCAGCGCCGAGCGCGGCGTCAGGGCGATCCCCGAGAGCGGCGCCAGCGGCAGGAACACCACCCCTTGGAGCCAGGCGAGGGTGGCGCCCCCGAGCACCTTGCCCGCCACGATCGCCGACCGTGAGACCGGCGCCACCAGCACCCCCTGGAGGAACCCCTCGTGGCGGTCCTCGATCACCGAGATGTTCGAGAAGATGGCGGCGAAGAGGAGCACCAGGACGACGGTGCCGGGAAAGAAGTACTCGAAGTAGTTGAGCCCCGCGGGCCCTCCCGGCAGCCGGAAGGAGCCCGAGAGGCCGCTGCCGACCAGCAGCCAGACGATCAGCGGCGTGCCCACCGCCCCGGCGATCCGGCTCGGCTGGCGCAGGAACCGCGTCAGCTCGCGGCGCCAGAGGGTGAAGGCGGCGAGGCCCGTCATGCCGCCGCACCCTCATCCTGCGCCGAATACAGACGATGGCCGGTGCGGCGGAGGAAGACGTCCTCGAGAGTCGGACGGGCCACGGTGACCGCTTCGATCCGTCCGGGGAGCTCCGCCGCCAGCCGCGCCGCCAGCTCGTGGCCGCGCTCGCTTTCGAGACGCACGGTCCCCTCCCGCACCTGCGGAACGAGCTCGGGGTGGAGCGCCGCGATGTCCTGAGCCAGCCGATCCAGCCCCTCGGAATCCCCGGCGGTCGTGGCCGTCAGCGTCACCACGTCGCCGCCGATCTCCGCTTTGAGATCGATCGGAGCGCCGGACGCCACGATCGATCCGCGGCTCAGCAGGGCGAGCCGGTCGCAGCGGTCCCCCTCCTCCATGAAGTGGGTGGTGAGCAGCACGGTCACCCCCTGCGCGCGCAGGGCTTCCAGCGTCTCCCAGAGGTCGCGCCGGGCACCGGGATCGAGGCCGGTGCTCGGCTCGTCGAGCAGCAGGAGGCGCGGGGCGTGGAGGAGCGCCTTGGCGATCTCGGCGCGGCGGCGAAGGCCCCCCGAGAGCTCCGCCGCCCGCTGACCGGCGCGGTCGGTCAGGCCGAAGCGGTCGAGCCCGGCGGCAATCCGCGCGGCGAGATCGGCGCCGCGGAGGCCGTGGAGGTGCCCCTGATGGCGGAGGTTCTCGTGGACGGTGAGTTGCAGGTCGAGACTGGGGCTCTGAAAGACCACGCCGAGCCGCCGGCGGATCTCGCGCGCCTGCGTGGCGAGGTCGGCGCCGAAGACGTGG
>DASWQX010001068.1:0-7135 GCA_036403495.1 Thermoanaerobaculia bacterium | reverse complement strand
GATCGCGGCACGCGACGGCTTCCCGGGCGGGGCGGGGGCCGGGGCCGCGCGCTGCCTCGGCCTGCTGGCCGCCTTCGCCCTGGTCTGCGGCGGGCTCGCCACCCTCTCGTTCAGACGCTACCGGCGATCGATGTAAGCTCTCCGCCATGTCCACCCTCGATCCGCCCCCCGCCGCCGCGCCGCCGGCCGATCCGGAGACCGTCCGCCTGGCGGAGGACGCCAGTCGCGAGAAGAACTGGAAGCGCTGGGGGACCTACCTCTCCGAGCGGCAATGGGGGACCGTGCGCGAGGACTACTCGGCGAACGGCGACGCCTGGAGCTACCTGCCGCACGACCACGCCCGCAGCCGTGCCTACCGCTGGGGGGAGGACGGCCTGCTGGGGATCTGCGACCGCCAGTGCCGCGTCTGCTTCGCCCTCGCCCTCTGGAACGGCCGCGATCCCATCCTCAAGGAGCGCCTCTTCGGCCTCACCGGGCCCGAGGGGAACCACGGCGAGGACGTCAAGGAGCAGTATTTCTTCCTCGACGCCACCCCCACCGCCTCCTACGCCAAGGCGCTCTACAAGTATCCGCAGGCGGAGTTCCCCTACGCCCGCCTGATCGACGAGAACCGGCGGCGGGGGAGGGACCAGGGGGAGTTCGAGATCCTCGACACCGGGATCTTCGACGACAACCGCTACTTCGACGTCTTCGCCGAATACGCCAAGGCCTCGCCGGACGACCTCCTGATCCGCGTCACCGTGGCCAACCGCGCCCCCGAGGCGGCGACCGTCCACGTCCTGCCGACGCTCTGGTTCCGCAACACCTGGAGCTGGGGGCGCACCGGCGAGGGGTGCTGGCCGAAGGGGTCGATCACGAGGGAGGATACCGGCGCTCTCCTCGCGCTCCACCCCGGCCTCGGCCGCCTCCGCCTGGCGGCGGCGAGCGCGCCGCAGACCGTGCTGTTCACCGGCAACGAGACCAACACCGAGCGCCTCTTCGGCGCCCCCAACCCGGCGCCGCACGTCAAGGACGCCTTCCACCGCTACCTGATCGAGGGCAAGACCGAAGCCGTCCATCCGGACGAGGGGACCAAGGCCGCCTTCGTCTACAAGCTGGAGGTTCCGGCGGGCGGCGAGGTTGTGCTGGAATTCCGCCTGGCGCCTGAAGAGAGCGCCGCGGCACCGTTCGGCGAGGAGTTCGAGGCGACCTTCGCGGCGCGTATCGCCGAGGCCGACGCTTTCTACGCGACGCGCATCGAGGCCGCCCTCTCGGACGACGAGAAGCGGGTCTCCCGGCAGTCCTTCGCCGGGCTCTTCTGGTCGAAGCAGTTCTACCACTACATCGTCGCCGACTGGCTCGACGGCGATCCCGGCCAGCCGCCGCCGCCGCCCGAGCGGAAGAGCGGGCGCAACTCCTCCTGGCGCAACCTGCACAGCCGCGACGTCATCTCCATGCCCGACACCTGGGAGTACCCCTGGTGGGCCGCCTGGGACCTCGGCTTCCACATGCTGGTCTTCGCCAAGACCGATCCCGAGTTCGCCAAGGAGCAGCTCCTGCTGATGCTCCGCGAGTGGTACATGAGCCCCAACGGCCAGATGCCGGCCTACGAGTGGTCCTTCTCGGACGTCAATCCGCCGGTTCACGCCTGGGCCTGCTGGCGCGTCTACAAGATGGCGGCACCGCGCGGCCAGCGCGACCGCCTGTTCCTCGAGCGGGCCTTCCAGAAGCTGCTGATCATGTTCACCTGGTGGGTGAACCGCAAGGACGAGGAGGGGAATCACCTCTTCTCCGGCGGCTTCCTCGGGCTCGACAACATCGGCGTCTTCGACCGCTCGCAGCCGCTCCCCGGCGGCGCCATGCTCGAGCAGGCGGACGGCACCGCCTGGATGGCCTTCTTCTGCACCACCATGCTGGCGATGGCGCTGGAGCTGGCGCGCAAGGATCCCGCCTACGAGGACGTCGCCTCGAAGTTCTTCGAGCACTTCGTGGCGATCAGCGACGCCATGAACACGCTCGGCGGCACCGGCCTCTGGAACGAGGAGGAGGGCTTCTACTGCGACCAGATGCTGGTCGGCGGCCGGCGGATCTCGCTCCCCCTCCATTCGATGGTGGGGATCATGCCGCTGTTCGCCGCCTCGGCGCTCAAGGAGGAGGTGATCTTCCGCCGCCTCCCCGGCTTCGCCAAGCGGATGCGCTGGTTCCTGCGCAACCGCCAGGACCTGGCGCGCAACATCTCCTTCATGGAGTCCCCCAAGCGGCCGGACGACACCATCTACCTGCTCGCCATCCCCTCGCGCGAGCGGCTGGTGCGCGTTCTCCGCACCGTGCTGGACGAGAACGAGTTCCTCTCGCCGTTCGGCGTGCGGTCTCTATCGCGCGTCCACCGCGAGCACCCCTACGAGCTGGCGGTCGACGGCGAGGTCCATCGCGTCGAGTACGTGCCGGGGGAGTCGCGCGACGGCATGTTCGGCGGCAACTCGAACTGGCGCGGGCCGGTCTGGTTCCCCGCCAACTACCTGCTGATCGAGGCGCTGGAGCGCTACCACCACTTCTACCACGACACCCTGAAGGTCGAGTGCCCCACCGGCTCCGGGCGGATGATGAACCTCGACGAGGTCGCCGGCGAGCTCCGCCGGCGCCTGGCCTCGCTGTTCCTCGCCGACGGCCAGGGAAGGCGTCCCGCTCACGGCAACGATCCCCGCTTCGCCACCGACCCCCACTGGAAGGACCTCGTCCTCTTCTACGAATACTTCCACGGCGACACCGGCCGCGGCCTCGGCGCCAGCCATCAGACCGGCTGGACGGCGCTGGCGTCGCTGATCCTCAATGACCTGGGAAGAAAAAAGCCGTTAATACAGGAGAAACCATGAACCGACTTCGCTTTGCCCTGCTGACCCTCGCCCTCGTCCTCACCTTTGCCGCCCGCGCCCCCAAGGCCAACGCCGCTTGTCTGCGGCCCTGTTCCGGACCGGATGGATCCTATGTCCAGGGACCTCCGAGCGGCTGCTGCACTGCAGTCGTGGGCCACGTGGTGCACACGTTCCAGCGGTACAGCGTCTGGATGTGCACGGCCGGCTGCGCGCACCCCTGGAGTCCGGGAGGCTACTCCTGCTCGACCGTAGCCTGCGATCCGGCCTGAACGAAGAACGGCGCCGGCCATCAGACCGGCTGGACGGCGCTGGCGTCGCTGATCCTCAACGATCTCGGCCGGCAGAAAGATTAATAAAATAAAGTTGTCAGATCTCTGACGCGGAGAGCGAAAGACCGGATGAGCCTCGCCCCTGTCGGGCGGGCTCTACCAGATCGCCGCGAAGGAGAAAGCGATGGCAAACGACAAACTTGAGGCGCTCCGCAAGGGCGTCCTCGACTCGCTCGGTAAACAGTTCGAAGGCAAGAAGACGGAGATCGTCGCGGAGGAGACCGATCAGGTTCCTTCCTCGAAAGCCTCCGTTTACCGGTTCGTCGTCCGCGGAGTCGACGATCCGAACGGACCCCACGCCACGGTGGTCCTCGACGACGCCGGCAAGGCGGTCGACCTCGCGAAGCTCTCGCTGGCGGAAGGCAAGGCGTTCTTCGCCCCGGCCGAGCTCGCGGTCGAGCTGCCGGCGGCCATGCTCGCCCGGCGCGTCACGATCGATCCCAAGGTCAACGACATCCAGCTCACCGAGTGCGGGTTTCGGGAAAGAATCACCGTCACGATTCCGGCCCAGCCGATCGGCGAGAAAGTGGACGTCTACTTCCTGGCCGACAACACCGGCAGCATGGGCCCTGCGATCAATGACGTGAAAACGGGCGCTGGCACGATTTTCAACGCTTTGCGGGCAACGGGCCTCGACATCCAGTTCGGCGTCGGCAACTACAAGGACTTCACAGACCCCGTTCCTTTCCTGAACCAGCAGGGGATCACCGCCAATCAGGCGGCCGTGGCCAACGCGATCAACGCATGGTCGGCCCCGTGGTTCGCTGGAGGCGACATCCCTGAGTCCGCGCTCTCCGCTCTGCATCAGGTCAAGGCCGTCGCCGGATGGCGTCCGGGAGCCTTGAAGTTCATCGTCTGGTTTGGGGATGCCCCAAGCCACGAGCCGATCTGCAAAGCGGTCTGGGGTGGCTCCTTCGATATCACCCGCGCGACGGTGATCGCCGACCTTACCTCGGTGACCACGCCGGCTCAGCCCAAGGGCATCGCGGTCCTCGGCATTTCGGTCAACTCGGGACCTGGCCTGGATGCGGCGAGCACGGATGGTTACCCCGGGTGCCCCAGTAACGGCCTCACCGGACAAGCGACCGCCATCACCACGGCGACCGGTGGCTCGCTCGCCGTTGGAATTCATCCGACGGACGTCACCTCAACGATCATCTCGGCGCTGCTCAAGGCCGTTCAGATCCAGAACGTCAACCTGGTGCCGTCCGGCGCGATCGCCCCGTTCGTCACGTCGATCACTCCCGCCGTCGGTTATGGGCCGCTGGACCCGACCAAGGCTCATACGCTCACGTTCGATCTCACTTTCGAGCGCGGGTCCGAGAGCTGCGCGCTGCGCGACCAGGTCTTCACCGGCTCGATCGACGTCGTAATGGATCACGCGGTCGTGGCGCGGAAGCCCACGAAGATCACGATTCCCAAGTGCCGCTATCACTACGTCGCCAAGGTCGTCTGCGGCGTCAACGAATCTCCGACCGAAGGCTGCAGTCCGGTCCGCTCCGGCCGCTATGCCACGGAGATCAACATCTACAACGGCTACTGCTCCGACGCGGTGATCGAGAAGCTCTTCACGCCCGTGGTCCTGAAAGGCGAGCCGATCGGGCGCGAGCCGCGGGTCGCCAAAGAGATGGCTCGAGACAGGATCACGCTACCGCCGCACACCGCGACCATGGACGACTGCTGCCGCCTCGCCGAGCTGCTGAAGCAGCCGGTGAGCTCCAACGGTCCGCTGCTGATCGGCTTCCTGGAGATCGTCAGCGACGTCCCGCTCACCGTCACCGCGGTCTACACGGCCACCGGCCTCAAGGATGACGCCGTCAGCATCGACGTCGAACAGATCCGCGAGGTCCGCAGGTAATCGGGTTTCAAGGGGCGGCCGCGGGCCATCGCCCGCGGCTGCCCTCTTTCGGTGGCCTTCAGCTACGGCGCCGCGAAGTCCTGCACCCAGATCACCGTGAACCCCACCGCCGCGTTTCGCCCCACCACGATGCCGGCGCCGAAATCGCGGAAGGCGGGGTGGAGGAGGTTGGCGCGGTGCTCGCGGCTCAGCATCCAGTCGTCCATCACCTCGTCCACCGTGAACGGACCGCGCGCGATGTTCTCCGCCACGATGTGCGGCGCGTAGCCCGTCTTGCGCACACGGTCGAGCGGCGTCTTCCCCTCGGGCGACGCGTGGTTGTAGTAGGAGTGGACCATCATGTCCTCGGCGTGCGCCTGCGCCGCCGCGCTCAGGCGGGGATCGAGGCGGAGCGGCGGCCGTCCCGCCTTGGCCCGCTCGGCGTTGACCCGGGCCAGCATCGCGGCGCGCGCTCGGGCCAGGTCGCCGAGGGCGGCCGTCTGGCGGGCGAAGGACTCGCTCTCGCGCCAAGCCAGGAAGAAGTCGTAGAGCGGCGTGCCGCGGATCTCGCTGATGCCGATCCCCAGCTCCTGGTAATCGGGATTGACCAGCGACTTGAAGGCGTCCGCGTTCTCCTTCTTGGTCCAGGCCACCAGCGCCGCCGGCCCCTCCTTGCCCGCGACGAAGGCTTGGTGCCAGCCGTGCGCCTCGTAGCCGGCTGAGTGCAGGCGCCCCTGGATGCGCGGGATCGACAGTTCGTCGTAGGGCGCTCCCTCACGGTCGCGCGCCTCCTCGGCGTTCTGCTGCGCCACGCGGTCGAGCGCCGGGCGGAGGCGCAGGGGAGCGACCCCCGCCGCCGCCCGCTCGTCGTTGATCGCCGCCAGGATCTCGTGGCGGATCACCTCGGGGGATGGCGGGATCTGCGCCAGGGTGACGAGGAGCAGGGCGAGGAAGGAAGAATGGAACATAGCTTGCTAGGATGGCGTGGATGAAAGATTCCGGACGATGAAGAACGTCACCGTGCTCGTGAACCGCAACGGAGGTTCCGTGCGGAAACAGGGCATCACCGCCGCGAGCTTGCGGGAAGTCTTCCAGAAAGCCGGAACCGAGGCCGACGTCCACCTCATTCCCGGCGAGGAGATCTGCGACGCCGCGCGCGCCGCCGTCAAGGCGGGCGCCGAAGCGGTGGTCGCCGGCGGCGGCGACGGCACGATCCGCGCCGTGGCCTCGGTGCTGGTCGGCGGCGAGGTCCCCCTCGGCGTGCTGCCGCTCGGCACGCTCAACCATTTCGCCACCGACCTCAAGATCCCTACCGATCTGGCGGAGGCCGCGAAGGTGATCGCCGAGGGGGCGGTCCGCCCTCTCGACGTCGGCGAGGTCAACGACGAGATCTTCCTCAACAACTCGTCGATCGGCTTCTACCCGCCGATCGTCCAGGCGCGCGACCAGGAGATGAAGCACAGTAGTCACGGCAAGTGGGTGTCGATGGCGATCGTCACCTTCAAGCTGCTGCCGCGCCTCTCCTCGCTCCGTCTCAAGATCTCGTCCGGCGACTGGAGCGTCGAGCGCAAGACCGAGGTGCTCTTCGTCGGCAACAACGAGTACGTACTCAGCGCCTTCGCCCACGGCGCTCCCGATCGCGTGGCGGACAGCGGCAACCTCTACCTCTATCTGGCGCGCAGCCGGAGCCGTCTGGGGCTGGTCGGCGTCGCCCTGCTCGGCCTGGTGCGCGACATCAAGCGCACCGAGAGCGTCGAGGACTGGCGCCTCCCCGAGTTCACTGTCGACGTGCGGCGGAAGCGGGCGATCCCGGTCGCCTTCGACGGCGAGGTCAGCATGATGCGCTCGCCCCTGCGCTACCGCACCCGCCCGCGGGCGCTCCAGGTGATCCTGCCGCCGGAGGAAGCCGAGGCTTCTTGATTCTACGTTGACAGATTTACGTTAGCCGCGGCGTAGGCCCTCATCACCCCGGCCCTCTTCTCCCTTCCCCTCCCACCCTCCCTCACCGGGAGAAGAGGGAGCAAGACAAAGGGAGGTCCAGCCGTGGTTTCTCCGGGCTGAAGGCCCGGGATTATTCAGCCCAGGGCAACGCCCTGGGTTTGCGATCGGTAGCCGTT
>DASWQX010001067.1:0-3365 GCA_036403495.1 Thermoanaerobaculia bacterium | reverse complement strand
GGACCTCGACCAGCCGGCGGGCGAAGGCCGCCGCGGCGTCGAACGAGAACCCCTCCCCCACCTGCTGGCTGAAGGCGACCGAGGGGATGCCGAGCAGCGTCCCCTCGAAGGTGGCGCTCACCGTGCCGGAGTAGGTGACGTCGTCCCCCAGGTTCAGGCCGAAGTTGATCCCGGAGACGACGAAATCGGGGGGGCGCTCCTTGAGCAGCGAGAGCACCGCCAGGTTGACGCAGTCGGTCGGCGTGCCGTCGACCGCGTACCAGTTCTCCTCGACCTTCTGCATGCGCAGCGGGCGCGACAGGGTGAGGGAGTGGCCGGTCGCGCTCTGCTCGCGGTCGGGAGCGACGACGAACACCTCCGCGATCGCGGCCAGGGACGAGGCGAGCTGCCGGATCCCCTGCGAGAAGATGCCGTCGTCGTTGGTGATCAGGATGCGGGTCATTCAGGCCCTTATTTATTTTCTGACATGTACTTGCCGATGATCGGCTCGAGGGCCTTCACCGTCTCGGCCGGGATCAGCGAGCGCTCGGTGATCAGCGAGAACTTCAGCGCCTCCTCGCAGATGCAGCCGCGCGAGTGCGGCTCGCCGATCCGCTTCAGCATCTCGCGCACGACCTCCTGCGACATCTTGACGTTCTGGCCGATGACCTCCATCACCGAGACGCCGGAGACCGCCTCCTCCTCCTCGTGCCAGCAGTCGTAGTCGGTGACCATCGACAGCGAGACGTAGCACATCTCGGCCTCGCGGGCGAGCTTGGCCTCCTGGAGGTTGGTCATGCCGATGATGTCCGCTCCCCAGCTCCGGTAGACCTCGGATTCGGCGCGGGTGGAGAACTGCGGCCCCTCCATGCAGACGTAGGTGCCGCCGCGGTGGACGGTGGCGCCGGCGGCGCGCGCGGCGTCGGCCGCGATGTCGATCAGCCGCGGGCAGATCGGCTTGGCCATCGAAACGTGAGCCACCAGGCCGTTGCCGAAGAAGGTGTCGGGGCGGTGCCGGGTGCGGTCGAAGAACTGATCGGGAACGACGATGTCGGTCGGCTTGTACTCGATCTTCAGCGAGCCCACGGCGGAGACCGAGACGATCTCCTCCACTCCCAGCACCTTGAAGCCGTAGAGGTTGGCACGGTAGTTGAGCTCGGTGGGGAGCAGGCGGTGGCCCTTGCCATGGCGCGGCAGGAAGGCCACCATCCGGCCGTCCAGCTCGCCGATCACATACTTTTCCGAGGGATCGCCGAACGGCGTCTCGATCCGGCGCTCCTCGCGGACCGTCATCCCCTCCATGCCGTACAGGCCGCTGCCGCCGATCACACCGATTCGGATGTCGCTCATCAGAAACTCTCCTTCTCTCTCTCGTAACGGGAACCCAGGCTAAAGTTGAAACCGGCAGGTGAGTCTACCAGCCCGCGACGTCGGGGGCGAGCGTTATGGATTAGCCTTAGGGCTCCCACCAGCTCTCGACCGTCAACCCTTCGATCCTGTCGAAGTGCCGCACGTTCCGGGTGGCCACCACGAGCTCATGCACCAAGGCTGTAGCGCCGATCAAGACATCCTCGATGCCGATCGGCATCCCACGTGAGTCCAGAACCGCGAGCAGATCACCGGCACGCTCGGCCTCCTCCCGGGCAACGGGAAGAATCCGCAGACCGCTCAAGACCTCGCTGGTGATCCGAGCCCAAAGAGCACTGCCTTGCGGGTGTCTGGCGGCTCCATAGCGAAGCTCGGTTACACAGATAGACGAAGTCGAGAGCTGCTCGCGAGGAAAGCTGCCGATCCGCTCCAGCACTGCCGCAGAAGGCCGCTTCTTCACCAGCTCGGACAGCACATTGGTATCAAGGAGATAGCCCTTCAAGAAGACTCTGCTCGCCGGACCGACCGCGCCTGATGCTGAAACCGGGCTTCGACGATCTCATCGATGGCGGTGAAGAACGGGTCGTCATCGTCAAGCCAGCCCCCTACTTTCAAGGGGTTCTCCGGCGGAGGCTCCATGACCGCTGGTACCAGCTTTGCGATGGGCTTGCCCTGACGCATGATCAAAATGGTTTCCCCGTCCTGGACAACCCGCCCCACGAGATCGGAAAACTGCTCCTTGGCTTCAGCAATGCTCAGCTTCGTCACAGTCACCTCTCTTTCTCACCCCCCATCATACTCGGTCCCTACCGGATCGCCTCCACCACCGCCAGCGCCGTCTCCAGGGCGCGGCGCCCCTGCTCGCCGGTGACCCGCGGCGCGGATTCGCCCCGGCAGGCGGCCAGGAAGGCTTCCAGCTCGCGCCGTAGCGGCTCGGCCCGCTCCACCGCCAGGTCGTCGGGCAGGATGCGGCGGTTCGCCCCCTCCCCTTCCAGCCGGTAGCCCTTGATCTCCTGGGCCTGGTAGTCGAGGGAGTAGTAGCGGTTGGGCAGGAAGAGCCGCAGCCGCCGCGCCCGTTCCGACGAGACCCGCGAGGCGGTCAGGTTGGCGACGGCGCCGGATTCGAGCTCGACGCGGACGTTGGCGATGTCGATCCGCGACGACAGCACGGCGATCCCGGTGGCGCGGATTTCAGCGACCGGGCTGGGATCAAGGGCGTGCAGGATCTGGAGGTCGTGGATCATCAGGTCGAGCACCACGTCGACGTCGAGGCTGCGCGGAGAGAAGACCCCCAGCCGCTGCACCTCCACGAAGCGCGGCGCCGTGGCGACCGCCAGCAGGGCCTGGACCGCCGGGTTGAAGAACTCGATGTGGCCGACGGCGAGCACGCGGTCTCCCACCGCGGAGAGGAGGCGGTCCGCCTCCTCCAGGCTGGCCGCGAGCGGCTTCTCGATCAGCAGGTGAAGGCCACGGCCGAGCAGCGTGCACCCCATCTCGACGTGCGCCACCGTGGGGGCCGCCACCACCGCCGCCTCGATCTCCCCGGCGAGATCCTCGAGACGGGGGAAGACGCGCGCGCCGTGTTCCTGAGCCACAGCCTCCGCCGTCTCCCGCCTTGGGTCGTAGATGCCGACCAGCTCGGCGCCGGGGAGCGACGAGAGCAGGCGGACGTGGTTGCGCCCCATGGCGCCGGTGCCGAAGACGCCGATCCGCAGCGGTTTGGGGATCAAATTATTCAGGTTCGCCTCCCCCGCGGCCGCCGCCGCGCGGCGGCGACTTGATGACCCCCCGTTTCGCGCTCTCCACGAAGGCGATCAGGTAGTCGACGTCCGGATCGCCGGCGAGCTCGGCGCGGACCTGCTCCACCGCCTTGGGGGTGGGCAGGCGCGAGCGGACCAGGATGCGGTAGGCGGCCTCCAGCCGGCGGATGGTCTCCGCGGACACCCCCTTGCGCTTGAGGCCGATCGAGTTCAGGCCGTAGCAGGCCGGCTTCTGCCCCACCGTCTTGACGAAGGGGA
>DASWQX010001066.1:0-8229 GCA_036403495.1 Thermoanaerobaculia bacterium | reverse complement strand
CAGGACGAGGGGTATTCCCGCGAGGGAGAGGGGTCTCCCAACCAGGACGAGGGGTATTCCCGCGAGGGAAAGGGGTCTCCCAACCAGGACGAGGGGTATTCCCACGAGGGAGAGGGGTCTCCCAACCAGGACGAGGGGTATTCCCGCGAGGGAGACGTTCGTCCCGCCATCTGAGACATTCGTCCAATCTTCTCGGACGTTCGCCTGCCGGGGAGCGCGATTCCCCTTCTTGGGAGAGGCGTTCCCCATGACGTTTTGCACCCTTCCCCTCGCGCCGCGGACAGTTTCCCCAACGGATGCGCCGTTCCCTGCCGCGCTACCGCGGCCCCAGCGTCAGTCGCTCCTCGGCGTCCTTCTCCACCGCGTCCCGGCCGAAGAGCATGGGCCTGTAGCGATGGTCTCGCCAGAGCGGGATCTGGTCCTCGCGGTGGCGGTGGAACAGCAGCCCGCTCTGGCCGGTGCTGTTGACCACCAGCGAACGGCTGAGGTCGCCGAGGTCGACGATCAGCCTCTGCGACGTGCCGAACCGCGAGATGTAGGGGTTGCGGAAGGCGGGCGCGGCCGAGCTGACGGTGAAGCCGTCGCCGCCGGCCGGGAGGGGCCCGCCGTTGAACAGGTTCATCAGGGGCCCGATGCCGCTGTTGCCGAACGGCTGGTGCGTGAAGATCACCTTGTGGAGCTTCCCCCACTGCCACTGCGCGGGATCGTCGCCGAGCCGCTGCGAAAGCAGGACGACCGCCTCCCGGAAGGCGCGCTGGACGATGTCGTCCCGGGTCTCGACCTTGCCGGCCGTGGTCTTGTCGTCGAACCAGGGGTTGTGCGGGTCGGCCATCATCTCGACCAGGCGCGGGGTCTGGTTGACGGCGGTGAGCCGGAACTGGTTCATCAGCGCCTCCCCCAGCTCGTCACCGTAGATGTCGGGGATCAGCGCGGCGTACCAAGCGAAGTAAGCGGTGGCTCCAGGGCTCTCCGGGGTGAGCTGGAGGTCCCAGCGGCGCACCTGATCGAGGGCCTTTTCCTGCAGCTTGTTCTCGGGCTTGATCGCCAGCAGGTAGGGGCGCAGCGCCACGGCCGGCACCGAGTAGACGTCGCCCTGGATGCGCTGCATGTCGTCCAGGGTGACGTGGGGATTGGCGGCGAGCAGCTCGGTGATCCGCTGCGCCCGGTAGGGGTCGGCGTAGTCCCAGGAGATCGGGTACGGGTAGCTGTCCGCCACCACCTTGTTGTTGGCGGTGACGATGAAGCCGGCCGGCGGGTTGAACAGCGACGGCATCCGGTCGAACGGAATCAGCCCCTGCCAGTCGCGCTCGGGGCCGCCCGCGGGCACGGGAGCGAGGCCCAACTGGCCCGCCGCGCGGACCGGCATCGCTCCCGCGCCCTGATAGCCGATGTTGCCGTCGACGTCGGCGTAGACGAAGTTCAGCGTCGGCGCCCCCCAGTGGGAGAGAGCGCCGCGGAAGGCCGGCCAGTCCGCCGCGAGGTTGAGCGCCGCCACCGAGTCCATGGTGCGGCTGGGATCGAAGGCCGTCCAGCGCAGGGCCAGCGGCGGCAACCCCTTGAGGTCGAACCCTTCGTTGATGATCGGGCCGTGAGGGGTGATCACGAGGTCGAAGGGGACCGCCTTGCCCCCCTTGACCGGGATCGAGTCATGGACGATCTCCGCGTCCCGCCACGCGCCGCCGACCTTCACCTGATGGCGGTCGTTGACCTCCTCCACGAAGAGGTCCTCGGAATCGCCGCACATGCTGGAGATCCCCCAGGCGATGCGCCGGTTGTGGCCGATCAGCACCATCGGCATGCCGGGAAACGAGAAGCCGGCGACGTCGAAACGGCCGGCGTGCAGCCCGTTCTCGTACCAGACCGACGGCATGTCGAGCTCGAGATGGGTATCGTTGGCCAGCATCGGCTTGCCGGTGGCGGTCCGGCTGCCGTGGACCACCCAGTTGTTGCTCCCCACTCCCACCACGGTCTCGCTCAGCAGCGCCGTCAGCAGGGGGCCCGCGGTCTCCAGCGCCGCTCGCCGGGCAGGGCCGTAGCCGCCCGCTTCCGGCGATACGATCAACGGCTGCCGGTCCTGGCTCGGGTAGGGGGGCATGATCTGGCGCACCCCTTCCGCGCCGACCTTGGCGGCCAGCCGGGCGCGCATCAGCTCCTGCGTCTGGTTCTGTCCCAGGGAAAAGGCGACCATCTTGCTCCAGGCGATCGAATCGACCGGCTGCCATCGCGCCGGCCGTACGCCGAGCGCCGTGAACTCGATCGGCAGCCGTCCCTGATGGGAGTCGATGAAGGCGTTCACCCCGTCGGCGTAGGCCTGCAGGATGGCGCGGGTCCCCGGATCGATCACCTTCCAGTCCGCCTCGGCCGCGCGGCGGATGCCCAGGGCGCGCAGCGACCTGTCGGTGTCGACGGTACCGCGGCCGAACAGGGTGGACAGCTCCCCGGCTCCCAGGCGGCGGTTGAACTCCATCTGCCAGAGACGGTCCTGGGCATGAACGAACCCCTGCGCGAAGAAGAGGTCGTGCTCGCTGGCGGCGTAGAGGCTCGGCACCCCCCAGCGGTCGCGGATCACCTCGACCGGAGCGGCAAGGCCCGGAGCCACGAGCTTCCCCGCGGTCTGCGGCCAAGCCCGGCGCACCAGCCAGACGCCGGCGATCGCGAGGACCACCACGACCGCCAGCAGGCCCAGAAGGAGAAACTTCAGGATGCGACGGAACTTGATCGTCAAGATCTCTCCGATCCGCTGAGCCGGATCCGCAGGCGGTCGGCCAGCGTGCGGACGTGGGGCTCGGCGAGCAGGGTGATGTGGTCACCCGGAACGTGCTGCCGGTCAATGGGATGCGAAGTCAGCTTATCCCAGCCCAGGTCCGGCCCGAGCTCGGGGGGGAAAGACGCCTCCTCAGCGCGAATCAGCGTGATCGGCCCCGTGTAGGAACGGGGGACATAGGAGCGGTAAGCCTGGATGTTCGTCTTGTAGACCCGCAGAAGCCGGCGGAGCTGCTCCAGGCTGTCGCCGCTGTGCACGACCCGGGCGCGCTGGAGGCGCTCGACGAACAGGCGGAGCTGTGCTTCCCGGTCGAGCGGCCGGAGGTCGGCCGCGGTGACGGCGAGATCCTTGCCGCGCAGCCCCTTGATGTACTCGGCGATAGTGAGCAGCAGGCCGGTGTCGTCGCCCGCGGTTCCCGCCGGCTCCATGGGCGCTTCGCCCCCGCCGTCCTCGACGCCGGGAGCGGTGTCCATCACCACCAGCAGCTCCACCTCCTCGCCGGCGGCGCGGAGCTGTTGAGCCAGCTCGAAGGCGGCGAGCCCGCCGAACGACCAGCCGCCGATCCGGTACGGGCCGGCAGGCTGGACGCTCCGGATCTCCTGTGCATAGTGGGCCGCCATCGCCTCGAGGCTCGCGAAGGGCTCCGCCGTATCTTCGAGGCCGCGCGCCTGGAGGCCGTAGAACGGCTGGCCGGAGCCGATCAGCCGGGCGAGCGGGAAGAAGCAGAGCACGTCGCCGCCGGCCGGGTGGATGCAGAAGAAGGGGCGCCGCTGCGTCCCGGAACCGGCCGGCACGATCTCCACCAGGCAGCGGGCGGCGGGGACCGGGGTCTCGACCGCTTCCGAGGTTCCTTTCATGCGCCGTTCGAGCGCTTCGAGCTGCGCCGGCGAGAGCTTGGAGAGACGCGAGGAGAGGCGATCGCGGCGCGCGTCGGCCCTGGCTTCCGGCTTCGGAGCCGGCAGGGCGGCATCCATCAGGGCCTGCGGCGTCGTGGTGAGCGGCGGCACCGGCAGGTCCGCCAACCGGATCTCCGGGTTTGCGACGGCGCTCGCGAGGAGGCTCCGGTAGTGCTCCAGCATGCGGTCCATGGTCGCGGCGTCGTAGAGGTCGGTGTTGTACTCCACCCCCACCTGCATCCCCGCCGACTCCTCGGCTGCGAACAGCGTCAGGTCGAACTGCGAGGTGCCGGTGCCGGCGCCCGCCGGCTCGACGCGGAGTGAGCCCTCCAGGCTCTGACCGGCCGGCGCCTCGCGGATGTGCTGCTGGAGCAGGAACATCGCCTGGAACAGCGGGCTGCGGCTGTTGTCACGCACCGGCTGGAGGGCTTCGACCAGCTTCTCAAAGGGGAGATCCTCGAAAGCATAGGCGGCGAGCGCCATGTCGCGCGAGCGCTCCACGAGCTGGCGGAAGGTCAGCTCGCCGGAGATGTCTCCCGGCAGCACCAGGGTATTGACGAAGAAGCCGATCATCCCTTCGAGCTCGGGGCGGCTGCGGCCGGCCACGGGAGAGCCGACCACGATCCGCTCCTGGCCGGAGTAGCGGTGGAGCAGCGCCTGGAAAGCGCCGATCATGGTCATGAACAGGGTCGCGCCCGAGCGCCGGGCGAGCCGGTGGAGGTCGCGCGTCAGATCCTCGGAGAACCGGAGCGCGCGCACGGCGCCCGGGTAGGTCTGGACGGCCGGCCGCGGCCGGTCGGTCGGCAGGAGGAGCGGCGGAACTTCGGTGCCGAACCGCTGTTTCCAGTCGGCCAGCAGCGCCTTGAGCGTCTCGCCGTCGAGCGTCCCGCGCTGCCAGACCGCGAAATCCGGGTACTGGAGCCGAGGCTCGGGGAGCGATGAGGGGAGGCCGGCGGCGAAGGCCGCGTGGAGCTGGCGCAATTCGCGCGCGAAGATCTCGCTCGACCAGCCGTCGGTCACGATGTGGTGCAGGGTGACCAGCAGCAGGGATTCCCCTGGGCCCGACTCGATCAGCGTCGTGCGCAGCAGCGGCCCTTGGGAGAGATCGAAGGGAAGGCGCGCCTCCAGATCGGTCCATTTCCGGGCTTCGGCCTCGAGGGAGGGCCCAGGGAGTGCGGAAAGATCGATCCGCGGCAGCGGCACAGGGGCTGCCTGCCGGACCTCCTGATAGCCCCTCCCCTCGCGTTCGCCGAAGCGGGTGCGCAGCGACTCGTGGCGCCGTACGATCTCGTCGAGGGCGCGCCCGAGCGCTGCGACGTCGAGGCGGCCGGTCAGCCGCAACGGAGCGGGCAGGTTGAACGTCGCCGTTCCCGGCTGGAGCCGGTCGAGAAACCAGAGCCGCTGCTGGGCGAAGGAGAGCGGCAGCTCCCGAGCGCGGGAAGCGCGCTCGAGCGGTGGCAGGGAAACGCCCCGCCGTTGCGCCATCTCCCTCTCGACCTGCGCCGCGAGCCCCTCGACGGTGGGCGTCGCGAACATCTGCTGGAGCGGCAGCTCGACGTTGAGGATCGAGCGGATGCGGGAGACCACCCGGATCGCGAGCAGCGAATGCCCGCCGAGGTCGAAGAAGCTGTCGCTCACCCCGACCGGCTGGTCGAAGACCTCGCTCCAGATCGCGATGAGCACCTCCTCGACGTAGTTTCGAGGAGCGCGGCCCGCCTCACCTCCGCTCTCCGGCTGCAAGGGCATCGCCGCCAGCGCCCGGCGGTCGACCTTGCCATTCTGCGTTCTTGGCATCTCGCGCAACAGCACGAAGAGCGAGGGCACCATGTAGTCCGGCAAGGCTCCCTTCAGGAACGAGCGGAGCTCGGCGGTGAGGGCGGCATCCCTTTCGGTTTCGACCCAGGCGACCAGACGGTTGCCGCCGGTGTCCTCGGGCAACGCCAGGACGGCCGCCTCCCGCACCTCCGGATGACGGGTCAGCGCCGACTCGATCTCGCCCAGCTCGATGCGAAAACCGCGAACCTTCACCTGGTGATCGAGTCGTCCCAGGAAGTCCAGCTCGCCCGTCGGCCGGAAGCGCACCAGGTCCCCCACCTGATACAGCCGCGATCCCGGCGGGCCGAAAGGATTGGGGAGATAACGCTCAGCCGTCAGATCCGGACGACCCAGATAGCCGCGGCTGACGCCTTCTCCACCGAGATAAAGGGAGCCCGGGATCCCGAGCGGCACCGGCGCCATCCCGGCGTCGAGCACGTAGGCCGATCCGCCCGTCAGGGGACGGCCGATCAGCGGGTGCCGGGCGTCGCGCGGCACCACCGACCAGGTCGAGAAGGTCGTGTCCTCGGATGGGCCATAGAGGTTGATCACCCGCTCGA
Organism: Thermoanaerobaculia bacterium; assembly: GCA_036403495.1. Lineage (GTDB taxonomy): Bacteria > Acidobacteriota > Thermoanaerobaculia > Multivoradales > UBA5704 > DATARR01. Next base: position 2,194 of record DASWQX010001066.1, on the reverse strand, counting down.
CTCCGGGGAGCTGCCGATAGATCTCCCGCACCAGCGAGCCCTTCAGCGCCTCGCCACCCAGGTTCACGGTCCGTACAGACGCCGGCAGGTTTCCCAGCCGCAGGAGCTCCGCCATGGCCGACGGCACCGTGTCGATCAGCACCACCTCGCCGGCCGCCGCGAGCCCGGGCAGCGCCAGCGCGTTCTCGGCCAGCACGAGCTTTCCCCCTTCGGCGAGAGTCGCGAAGATCTCGAACACCGACATGTCGAAACAGACCGAGGTCGAGGCGAGAACGCCCGCATATTCCTCCGGCGAGTACACCGTGCGCGCCCAGCGGATCATCGCCACGGCGCTGCGGTGCTGGATCGCCACCCCCTTCGGTACCCCCGTTGACCCCGAGGTGAAGATCACGTACGCGAGGTTGTCCGCCAGGGCGGGCCGTTGCCGGATTGCTCTCTCCTCCACCGGCTCGTCCTCCCAGCCCGGCTCCAGGAACAGCGTGCTCAACCCGGCCGGCAGCTCGTCTCCCAGAGCCTCGGAGAGCCCGCGGCGGGTGACCAGCACCTTCGCCCGCGAGGTCTCGAGCATCAGCAGAACGCGCTGCCGCGGATAGTTGGGATCGAGCGGCGCGTAGGCGCCGCCGGCCTTGAGGATGGCGAAGAGGGAGACGACGAGGTCCGCCGAGCGGTCCATCAGCACGCCGGCGAGAGCTTCGGGACCGAGTCCCAGGGACCGCAGGCGGTGCGCCAGGCGGTCGGCTCGATCGTTCAGCTCGCGGTAGGTCAACCGCCCTTCCGACGCGACGAGAGCCACCCGGTCGGGAGTCCGCGCCACCTGGGATTCGAAGAGCTCGTGCAGGCATACATCGGGTCCGGCCGTCGAGCCGGTGTCGTTGAAACCGGCGAGGAGCTGTGCGCGCTCCGCCTCGGGGAGGATCGGGAGGTCGCTCCACGTTTGGTCGGGGGAGGCCAGAGCGCTTTCGAGGAGCCGCGAGAAATGGTTCAGGAAGCGGCCGGCGGTCGCTCCCTCGAACAGGTCGGTGTTGTAGTCCATCGCCAGCCAGAGGGCCTCCTCCGCTTCGACGGCGGTGAGGCCGAGGTCGAACTTCGCCGTCTCGCTCTCTCCCTCGACGAGCGTCAGCTTGAGGTCCCGGAGCCCCGGCAGGTCGCGGCGGATGCTCTGGTGCGAGAGCATCACCTGGAAGAACGGGGACCGGGACAGATCGCGCTCGGGGCGCAGCTCCTCGACCAGCGTCTCGAAGGGGAGATCCTGGTGGCCGTAGGCCGCCAGGGCGGTCTCGCGGACCTGGCGCAGCAGGGCGTGGAACGAGGCGGCGGCCGCGAGGTCGCTCCGCAGCACGAGGGTATTGACGAAGAAACCGATCAATCCTTCGGTCTCCGCCCGGTTGCGGTTGGCGATCGGCGAGCCGACGAGGATGTCCCGCTGTCCCGAATAGCGCGCCAGCAGGGCGTCGAAGGCGGCGAGCAGGAGCATGAAGACCGTGACCCCCTCGCGCTGACAGAGCCGCTTGAGATCGGCAGTCAAGCCTGCCGGCAGAATGAAGGAGCGGCTGGAGCCCTCGAAGGTCTGCACCGCCGGCCGCTGGAAGTCGGTGGGAAGATCGAGACCCGCCGGCGCGCCGGCGAGCTGATGCCGCCAGTACTCGACCTGGCGGGCGAGCGCTTCGCCGCTCAGCCAGCGTCGCTGCCAGACGGCGAAGTCGGCGTACTGCACCGGCAGCTCGGGCAGCGGCGACGGACGGCCCGCGGCGAAGGCTTCATAGAGGGCCATCAGCTCGCGGAGCAGGATCTCCATCGACCAGCCGTCGGAGACGATGTGATGCATCGTCAGCAGCAGGACATGCCGGTCGCGGCTCAACTGCAGGAGAGTCGTCCGGAGGAGCGGGCCGGCATCGAGCGCGAACGGTCGCAGGGCCTCGTTCCTCGCCAGCTCGAAGACCTGGGCGGTACGCTTCCTTTCGGGCAGCCCCCGCAGGTCGGCGACGGGCAGAGGGAACGGACCGGCCGGCGAGATCTGTTGATAAGGCTCACCGTCGGCGACCGGGAACGTGGTGCGCAGCGACTCGTGACGGCGGACCATCTCTTCCAGGGCGCCCCGCAGGATCCCGGGATCGAGGGCGCCTTCGAGGCTCAGCGGATAAGGGATGTTGTAGACCGCCGAGCCTGGGGAGAGCTGGTCGAGGAACCAGAGCCG
>DASWQX010001065.1:0-2801 GCA_036403495.1 Thermoanaerobaculia bacterium | reverse complement strand
CCCCAGAGGTCGTCCACTGAGCGCAGCCGGCCGAAATGGATCTCCGGGCTGGAATTCCAGATCTCCTCCAGCGAGAGGTCGCGGATGTTGCCGCCGGCATAGCCCACGGTCGCCAGCGACGGACACCCCTTGACCGTCCCGTCCGACTCCAGGCCGATCACCGTCTGGCCGGCGCTGCAGCCGGTCCAGTGCCCGTGCTCCTGCCCCAGCGTGCGCCAGAAGCGCTCGTACGGGCCGAAGTAGCCGATATTGTTGCCGGGCACCATCAGCAGGCCGCGGTCCATCCCCTCGTGGTAGAGCCGCGCCAGTAGCGGCATCAGTTCGAGGAGCTGGTAGGGCTGGAGCAGCAGCCTGTCGTTGTCCGCCGCGTTGCCCATGGCCACGGTGAGCTGGAGCTGCCAGTGGGTGGCGCCTGCGGCGAGGATCCTCTCCATGATCGCCGGCATCTGACCTACCGTGCGGGCGCCGATCTGGGTGTTGACGCTGGTCCGCAGCCCCGCCGCCTTGGCAGTCTTCAGCGCCTGGATCGCCATCTCGTAGGAACCCGGGACGCCCCGCAGCTCGTCGTGCAGCTCCGGCAGGCCGTCGATCGACACGCCCAGGCCCTGCAGGCCGGCCTCGACCGCCTCCGCGATCCGGGCGGCCGTCAGATTGCGGGCGCCGCTCTGCATGGCGCAGAAGATGCCGTGGCCGCGGATGGCGCGGACGATCTCCGTCCAGTCCTTCCGCAGGTAGGCCTCGCCGCCGATGAGGCTGATCTCCCGGGTGCCGAGGCGGGCGAGCTGATCGACGACCTCGATGCACTCCGCGGTGCTCAGCTCGTTGGGCCGCGGCCTGCCGGCGCGCGACCCGCAGTGCTGACACTTGAGATTGCAGGCGAGGGTGATCTCCCAGACCACGTGGACCGGGATGTGCCGCTGGAAGTCTTCGCCGGTGCGGAAACGCGCCGGACGGTGCTCGGGCTCGGCCATGACGCCCGCTCAGCTGGACTTGTAAGCCTTCTTCTCGAGCTTGGAGATCTCGATCTTGAGCGACTCCAGGGCGGCGGGGACATTGCCCCACTCCCGGACGAAGTCCTCGGCCTGCTGGGCGGCCGCCTTCATCTTCGCCAGGTCTCCGGAGGCCACGGCCTCGAGGATCGCGGTGCCATAGGGGGGAATCGACACGGGGTCACCTCCTTCGGTCATCAGTTTGGATTTTCTTATATACCTGTCCGTCCGGTTTCGCAAGTGTGGCCCGTGGAGCGAGATCCCGGCAGGCTGAGGTAGGATCTTCCGGCCTTTTTCCACGCTGACGTCAGGCCGCCCTCGCCCGCTCGGGAGCGGCCTCGGGAGATTGCCGATGAGCTCAGAGCTGAGCGCAGTGCCTTCCCAGTCCCGTCCCCGGCGCCGTCTGGCCGGGCTCGCCCTGTTCCTGCTGGTCCTCGCGGCGCTCGCGCTCGTCGTGGTGCCGGTCTGGCTGATCCGCCCCTTCGTGCCGCAGACGCCGGAAGGGCTCGCGGTGGCCTTCGGGCTGCGGCGGTGGGCGCCGCCGGCGACCGTGCTGATCCTGCTCGCCGGCGTGGCGCTCGCCGTAGGGCTCTGGCGGGGCGGGCGGTGGCGGAGCCGGACGCTGGCCGTGGCGGCGCTCGTCCCCCTGCTGGCGGCGGCGGGTCTCGCCCGCTTCAACATCTTCGAGAAGATGTTCTCTCCCCTCGGCCACGCGCGCTTCGCGTCCGCGACCGAGGCGAAGTGGGTGGAGGAGGGGGATCCCGTGCTCGCCGTCACGCAAGGGGGTGAGGCGGCGGCCTACCCGATCCGCCAACTGGCCTATCACCACATCGTCCAGGACGTCGTCGGCGGGGTGCCCGTCGCCGCCACCTACTGAACGCTCTGTCACACCGGTCTGGTGTGGAGAGCGGAGATCGACGGGCGGAGGCTGCGCTTCCACCTCACGGGGATCAACAACCAGAACTTCCTGATGGCCGACGAGCAGACGGGGTCCTGGTGGCAGCAGGCGACGGGCGAGGCGGTCTTCGGGCCGCTCAAGGGGCGGCACCTCGACCTCGTCCCTTACGACGAGATCGGCTTCGCGGCGTGGAAGAGCGAGCACCGCCAGGGGCGCGTGCTGCGGCCGGACGACAGCGCCCCCTGGCGGCGCTTCTCGCAGGACTGGGAGGCGCAGACCGCGAAGGCGCCGGTGGTGACGCCGGTGCGGAAGGGAGATCGGTTGCAGCAGCGTGACGTCGTGGTCGGCGTCCGCCTGCTGGGCATGGCCCGGGCCTATCCGCTGGACGCGCTTCAGCGCCAGAGCCCGGTCGAGGACGTGGTGGGAGCGGTGCCCATCCTTCTCGTGGTCGGCGAGGACGGCCGCTCCGTGCGCGGCTTCGAGCGGGCGGTCGACGGCCGCGAGCTGCACCTCTTCGCGCGGCCGGGTGTCCCCCTCCGCCTGATCGACGCCGAGACCGCCAGCACCTGGAGCTTCGCGGGCGAGGCGGTCGCCGGTCCGCTGCGGGGAAAAAGGCTGCCCAGGGTCCAGACGCTCAAGGACTACTGGTTCGACTGGCGCACGTACAATCCCGAGACCTCGGTCTATAAACAAGGATTACTGGCGAAACCCGTAGCACCCGCCGCGCGGTAGATAGGGCCCCTCCCGGGGAAGATCCCGGCGAAGCGCCTGGTTTCAAATCACTAAGGATTGACGGAGGGGGTACAATCTATGGGCGAAGCCTTGTGGATTCGCCGAGACGTGAGGAGGTCCGAGATCCGAGAGTCGTTTCCGACCGCGCTGCTGACCGGCTTCGACGGCCCGACCGTCGAGGC
>DASWQX010001064.1:0-4613 GCA_036403495.1 Thermoanaerobaculia bacterium | reverse complement strand
CTTCACGCTCTTCGGCGATCGCGTGTCGGATGAGGAGCAGCTTCATGGCGCCTCCTGGCGGGAGAACGGTATCGCAAAGCGCCGGGAACCGGGTAACGGGGGTGTCGCGGGTCTGTGACAGGTGGGAGCGGCCGGCGCGGTTCCCTCTCGTGATAGCGTTTTGGAGCCCCACGGGCAGGACCCACAGCACCTCGACATGAAGCGCGGAGACCTCCGGGGAGGATCGATCCAATGTCGGAAGGCCAGAGCTTGCAACGGACGCCGCTGTACGGCTGCCATCTGGAGGCCGCAGCGCGCATGGTGGATTTCGCCGGCTGGGAGATGCCGGTCCAGTACACCGGGGTGATCGAGGAGCACCGCGCCGTGCGCACGGCGGCCGGGCTGTTCGACGTCTCGCACATGGGCGAGGTCGGGGTGCGGGGCGCGGGCGCCGAGGCCTTCCTCCAGCGGCTGACCCCCAACGACGTCACCAAGCTCGTTCCGGGCCGGGCGCACTACAGCGGTCTGCTGACCGACCGCGCCACCTACATCGACGACATCCTGGTCTACAAGCTGGGCGGCGAGGACTTCATGGTCGTCGTCAACGCCTCCAACGCGCCGCGCGACTTCGAATGGATCGCCTCGCGGGCCGAGGGCCAGGCCGAGGTCACCGACGAGAGCGACCGCTACGCCCTGCTGGCGCTGCAAGGGCCGCGGGCGCTCGGGATGCTGGCGCCGCTCGCCTCGCCGGACGTCTCCACGCTCAAATACTACGGCTTCGCCCAGGGCACCGTGGACGGCGCTCCGGCGCTGATCTCGCGCACCGGCTACACCGGCGAGGATGGCTTCGAGATCTACCTGGCGCCCGAGCACGCCCCGGGCGTCTGGCGCAAGCTGCTGGCGGCCGGCGCTGTTCCCGCCGGCCTGGGCGCCCGCGACACCCTCCGCCTGGAGGCGGCGATGGCCCTCTACGGCCACGAGATCGACGAGTCGACCACGCCATTCGAGGCGGGGCTCAACTGGGTGGTGAAGCTCGACAAGGGGGAGTTCCTCGGCCGCGACGCGCTGGCGGCGCAGAAGGCGGCGGGGATCGGCAGAAAATTGGTGGGCTTCGAGGTGCGGGGCCGGGGAATCGCGCGCCAGGGTCACACGGTTGTCTCCGAGGGCGGCCCGGTGGGCGTGGTGACCAGCGGCACCTGGAGCCCGACGTTCGAGAAGGCGCTGGGGCTCGCCTACGTGCCGCCGGAGATGGCGGCGCCGGGGACGCCGCTGGCGATCGACGTCCGCGGCAAGTCGCTGCCGGCGGTGGTGGTCGAGACACCCTTCTATAAAAGGCCGAAATCGGGCTAGGATTCGTGGTGGTTTAACCCGTCAGACTGGAGGGCGAGAGGATGTATCCGCGAGATTATCTTTATTCGAGGGAGCATGAGTGGCTCCGCATCGAGGACGATCTCTGTGTGCTCGGCATCACCGAGTTCGCGCAGCACGAGTTGGGCGAAGTGGTGTTCGTGGAGCTGCCGGAGGTCGGACAGGTGTTCGACACCAACGACGAGCTCGGCACGATCGAGTCGGTCAAGGCGGTCGCCGAGGTGTTCACGCCCGTCGCGGGCGAGGTGGTCGAGGTCAACGAGGCCGTGGTGGACGATCCCGAGCTGCTCAACGAGGATCCCCACGTCGACGGCTGGCTGATCAAGATCCGCTTCTCCTCCGCCGACGATCTGAAGTCCATGATGAAGGCCGAGGAGTACGAGGAGTACGTCCAGAGTGGAGAAGCTTAAGGACTCGCCCGGGGCGGCAGGCGCCGCCGCCCCCGGGGTTTCCCCCGGCACGCGGTCCGGGGACGGCGGCGCCGTCCTGAACCCCACCGACACCTTCGTCCGCCGCCATCTCGGCGCCAACGAGGACGAGGTCCGGCAGATGCTGGCGGCGATCGGCGTCGGCTCGCTCGCCGAGCTGGTGCGCGAGACCGTCCCGGAGTCGATCTTCCGCGCCGAGCCGCTGGCCCTCGCCGGGCTGCCGGGCGACCGTGAGCTGGGCGAGCGGGAGCTGCTCGGCGAGCTGCGCGCGATCGTCGGCCGGAACCGGGTCTGCCGCTCGTTTCTGGGCATGGGCTACCACGGCTGCCTGACGCCGGGGGTGATCCAGCGCAACATCCTCGAGAATCCCGGCTGGTACACTCAGTACACCCCCTACCAGTCCGAGATCTCGCAGGGGCGCTTGGAGGCGCTGCTCAACTTCCAGACCCTAGTGGCGGATCTCACCGCGCTGCCGGTCGCCAACGCCTCCCTGCTCGACGAGGGGACCGCGGCGGCCGAGGCGATGCATCTCTGCTACACCCTGGCGGCGGGGAAGAAGGAAGTCTTCTTCGTCGCCGAGGACTGCCATCCGCAGACGATCGCGGTGGTCCAGACCCGCGCCGAGGCGATCGGCGTCGAGATCCGGGTGGGCGATCCGGCGGCGGTCGACTTCGCGGCGGGGGATCTCTGCGGTGTTCTCCTCCAATATCCGGCGACCGACGGCCGGGTGGTCGATCACGCGCCCCTCGCCGAGCGGGCCCACGCCGCCGGCGCGCTGGTGGTGGTGGCCGCCGACCTGCTGGCGCTCACCCTGCTGCGGGCGCCGGGCGAGTTCGGCGCCGACATCGCGGTCGGCTCGGCGCAGCGCTTCGGCGTGCCGATGGGCTTCGGCGGTCCGCACGCCGCATTCCTCGCCACCCGCGAGGAGTACAAGCGGCAGCTCCCGGGGCGGATCATCGGCGTCTCGCGCGACCGCCTGGGCAAGACCGCCCTGCGCATGGCGATGCAGACCCGCGAGCAGCACATCCGCCGCGAGAAGGCGACCAGCAACATCTGCACCGCCCAGGTGCTGCTCGCCATCATGGCCAGCATGTACGCCGTCTACCACGGCCCCGAGGGGTTGAAGGCGATCGCCCGGCGGGTCCACGCCCTGGCGTCGGCGCTCGCCGAGGGATTGCGCCAGCTCGGTTTCGCCGTCGGGCGCGATTCCTTCTTCGACACCTTGCGCGTGGGGACCGGCGACCGCGCCGCCGACGACCTGGTGGCCGCCGCCGAGGCGCGCGGGATCAACCTGCGCAAGCTGGGGAAGCGCTCCATCGGCATCGCGCTCGACGAGGCGGCCACCGCGGCCGACGTCGAGGAGCTGCTGGAGATCTTCGGGGGAGAGAAGGCGGCGGGGGTCTCCGCCGGGGCGCTGGCGGCCGGGACCGATCTAGGCTTCGCCGCGCATGCCCGCGAGTCGGCGTTCCTGACCCACCCGGTGTTCAACAGCTTCCACACCGAGCACGAGATGCTGCGCTACATCAAGCGGCTGGAGGCGCGCGACCTGTCGCTCGCCACCTCGATGATCCCGCTCGGCTCGTGCACCATGAAGCTCAACGCCACCTCCGAGATGGTGCCGGTGACCTGGCCGGAGATCGGCGCCCTCCATCCGTTCGCGCCGGCGAGCCAGACGGTGGGCTACCAGGAGCTCTTCAAGTCGCTCGAGTCCTGGCTCAACGAGATCACCGGCTTCGCCGCCTGCTCCCTGCAGCCGAACGCGGGATCGCAGGGGGAGTACACCGGGCTGATGGTGATCCGCGCCTACCACCACGCGCGAGGCGACCGGCATCGCGACGTCTGCCTGATCCCGGTGTCGGCGCACGGCACCAATCCGGCCTCGGCGGTGATGGCGGGGCTCAAGGTGGTGGTCGTCGCCTGCGACGACGGCGGCAACGTCGACTTGGCCGACCTGCGGGCCAAGGCCGAGGCCAACCGCGACCGGCTGGCCGGGTTGATGGTCACCTACCCCTCGACCCACGGCGTGTTCGAGGCGGGGATCCGCGACATCTGCTCCATCGTCCACGAGCACGGCGGCCAGGTCTACCTCGACGGCGCCAACATGAACGCCCAGGTGGGGCTCTGCCGGCCCGGCGACTACGGCGCCGACGTCTGCCACCTCAACCTCCACAAGACCTTCTGCATCCCGCACGGCGGCGGCGGTCCCGGCATGGGACCGATCTGCGTCGCCGCGCACCTGGCGCCCTTCCTGCCGGGCCACCCGGTGGTGCCGACCGGCGGCGCCGAGGCGATCGGTCCGGTCTCGGCGGCGCCGTGGGGGAGTGCGAGCATCCTGCCGATCTCCTGGGTCTACATCGCCCTGATGGGGGGCGCCGGGCTCACCCGCGCCACCGCGACGGCGATCCTCAACGCCAACTACATGGCGGCGCGGCTGCGCGAGCACTATCCGGTGCTCTACACCGGCGGCCACGGGCGGGTGGCGCACGAGTTCATTTTGGATCTACGTCCGTTCAAGACCACCGCCGGCGTCGAGGCCGAGGACGTGGCCAAGCGTCTGATGGACTTCAGCTTCCACGCGCCGACGATGTCCTTCCCGGTGGCCGGCACGCTGATGATCGAGCCGACCGAGAGCGAGTCGAAGCCCGAGCTCGACCGCTTCTGCGACGCGATGATCCGCATCCGCGAGGAGATCCGCGCCATCGAGCAGGGCACGATGGACCGCCAGGACAACCCGCTCAAGAATGCCCCCCACACGGCGGACGACGTCACCGCCGATGCCTGGAACCACCCCTACGGCCGCGAGCAGGCGGTCTTCCCCGCCCCCTGGGTGCGCGAGCG
>DASWQX010001063.1:0-4577 GCA_036403495.1 Thermoanaerobaculia bacterium | reverse complement strand
GTCGGAGAACGCGAACCGCTCGGGGAGCCGGCGTGTCTGGGCGGCGGAAAAGCCCAGCAAGGACGTAAAGGACAACAAGGACAGCAAGGACGAGAAACTATTCCCTGTTGTCCTTAGCGTCCTTGCAGTCCTTTTCGTCCTTGCTTCCTGTTTCTACGTCGCAGGCTCCTGCGTGAGGCACCCACCCACCCAGGGCGGCCACATAGGGCCGCCCCTACAAAGGGTGGGAAGGTCTTACTTCCGCCGCCGCCGGCGCCGCCGGCGCTTCTTGGTCCCGGGAGCTCCTGGAGTGGCCAGGGTGCCGTCGGCGCTGACGGCTTCCTGGCCTTCCTCGAGGTCGTCGTCCCCTTCGTCGTCGTCATCCTCGTCCTCGTCGTCGAAGGGGTCCGCCGGTTCGTCGATGAACGCGGGGCCTTCGAAGATGGGACGCTGATGGGGCTCGCCGAAGTCGTGGCTTGCCGAGGCGGCGCGGGACTCCAGGCGGTTGCCGTCGACTTCCGAGCCGGCTTCCTCTCCGAGGTCGGGTTGGTTCTCGCCGTTCTCCTCAGGGGAGCTGTGTTCGTGCGGGGAACCGTTGGCTTCCGGGCCGCCGTTGCCTCCATTGCCTCCATTGCCGCCGGCCGCGGCTCCCTTCTTCTTGCGTTTCCGGCCGCCGCGGCGGCGGCGTTTGCGCTTGCCGGCTGCTCCGGCTTCGCCGGCCGCGGCCGGGCCATCGCCGTCCTCGTGCTCCTCGCCCTCAATGAAATCGTCCTCCTCGTCGTCGTCCTCGTCTTCGAGGGAGGCGAGGTCCCAGGGCTGGAAGGTGATGGCGGCGGCTTTCTGCTTCGGGGGCGGGACGGGCTTCTCGCGCTTCTGCCAGTCGATCTTCTCGTCCGGACGGTGAAGGCCGGCGGTGGCGATGACCTGGATCTCGATGTCGAACTCGGTCTCGATGTCGGCGAGCTCGCGGCGGTAGTGGTTCTGGAGGGCGTCGGCGAGCTCGGGGTGGAGGCCGATGCGGGCGCCCTGGATCGAGCCGGTGGCGGCGCGGGCCTCGATCCGGCGCAGCAGAGACAGGCAGACCATCTCCTCGCTCGCCAGCCGCCCGACACCGTTGCAGGTGGGGCAGGGGCGGTGCGTGCGGAGCTGCAGGGCCTGCTGGATGCGCTGGCGGTTGATCTCGAGCAGGCCGTTGGGGGAGATGCGGCCGACGGTCGAGCGCGCCTTGTCCGCCTTCATGGCGTCCTTGAGCACCTTCTCGACCTTGCGCTGCCCCTTGGCGGCGCGCATGTCGATGAAGTCGACCACCACCAGGCCGCCGATGTCGCGCAGGCGGAGCTGGCGGGCCACCTCGGCGGCGGCCTCGACGTTGGTGTTGATCGCCGTCTCTTCCTGGGTGGCGGCGCGGGTCGAGCGGCCGGAGTTGACGTCGACGGCGGTCAGCGCCTCGGTGGCGTCGATGACGATCGAGCCGCCGCTCGGCAGGTCGACGCGCCGCTCGTAGATGCGGTCGATCTGCGATTCGAGGTCGTAGCGGCTGAACAGCGGGATGCGCTCGGCGTATCGGATCAGGCGCGTCTTCGAGCGGGGCATGAAGGCCTCGATGTAGGCCTTGGCCTTCTGGAACGCCTCGTCGTCGTCGACCAGCACCTCCTCGATGCTGCTGTCCAGGTAGTCCCGGAGCGCCTGGAGGATGAGGTCCTGGTCGGTGTAGAGGAGGCGGGTGCCCTTGCCGTGCATGGCGGCGGTCTGCACCCGTTTCCAGAGGCGGAGCAGGGCGGAGAGGTCGCGGTTGAGGGTGATCTTCGTCTGCCCGAGGGCGTTGGTGCGCAGGATGACCCCGCAGCCGTCCGGCAGGTCGAGGCCGTTGGCGAGCTGCTTGAGCTTCTTGCGCGTGTCCTCGTCCTCGACCTTGCGCGAGACGCCACGGGTGTCCTCGAACGGGGTCAGCACGAGATAGCGGCCGGCGAGCGAGAGGGCGGTGGTGAGCGCCGCGCCCTTGGTGCCCATCGGGTCCTTCTCGACCTGGATGACGATCGGCTTCCCCTTCTCGAGGACCTCGTCGATGCGGGGGTGGCCGCTGCCTGGGCGGCGGTAGTAGGCGTCGGGGACCACGTCCTGGATCGCCAGGAAGCCGTGGCGGTCGGCGCCGTAGTCGATGAAGGCGGCGTTGAGGCTGGGCTGGATGCTGGCGATGACGCCGCGGTAGATGTTGCCGCGGGTCAGGCCCGCCTCGGCCACGTCCACCTTGTAGTTTTCCAGGACGTTCCCCTGGACGATGGCGACGCGCAATTCTTCCTGCCGCTGCGCGTTGATCAGCATTCTACGAGTCAAGATGTCTCCGTTCGGTTAGACCATGAGGAAAGGGCGGGGTGGGAAGGGCGCAGGGGCGGCATCTGTGCGGGAGCTTATTCTGACCCACTGGGGCGAAAGCTGCAACCCTGTGGAAAACTTTGGGGAACCTTATCCCCTATCCCCTTCTCCTAAAAGGAGAAGGGGGACGACTGCGATGCGGCCCCCGTCAGGCCCTCCCTCTCCTTCAGGAGAGGGAAAGAGGGTGAGTTCGCAGGCCACGAGCGCCTGACTGAGCTATCCTTCCTCTTGTCAGCGCCCTCGGGTGTGGGAGCAAACGATGAAGAGCTACGACGTGGTCATTCTGGGGGGCGCCTTCAGCGGCGCGGCGGCGGCGATCCTGCTCCGGCGGGACCGTCCGGATCTCTCGGTGCTGGTGGTGGACCGCCAGCGCGAGTTCGACGCCAAGGTGGGGGAGGCGACCACGGAGATGTCCGGGATGTTCCTTACCCGGCGGCTGGCGATGTGGCAGCACCTGGAGCGCGAGCACCTGCCCAAGGAGGGGTTGCGCTACTGGTTTCAGAACGAGAAGGTGCGCGGCCACGCCGACGCCAGCGAGTCGGGGGCCTTCCAGCGCAGCACCGTGCCCTCCTTCCAGCTCCGGCGCGACGCCCTCGACGAGCACCTGCTGGCGACCGCCGTGGCCGAGGGGGCCGAGCTGGCGCGGCCGGCGCGGGTGCGCGACGTCGAGCTCGGCGAGCTCGACCACCGCGTCACCTTCGAGCGCGAGGAGACCCCGGGCGAGACCGAGACGGTGGGCTGCCGCTGGGTGCTGGACGCCACCGGGCGGGCCAACTTCCTCGGCAAGAAGCTGGGGCTGATCGAGCGCAACCGCGAGCACCCCACGGCGGCGGTCTGGGGCCGGTGGCAGAACGTGCGCCACCTCGACGACGTGGCCGCCCGCGGGCCGCTCAAGTTCTCGCGCGGCAACGTCGCGTCGCGCCGCCTCGCCACCAACCACTACATGGGGTTCGGCTACTGGGTCTGGTTCATCCCGCTGGGCAACGGCGAGACCAGCGTCGGGATCGTCTTCGACACCCGGCTGATCCAGCTCGACCGCGGCAGCAACATGGAGAGCGAGTACCGCGCCTTCCTGCAGGCGATCCCGTCCGCCGCCGAGCTGCTCGAAGGGGCGCACCTGCGGACCGAGGACCTGCGGACCTACTCGAACCTCGCCTACGTCACCAAGCAGTACATGGGGAACGGCTGGGCGCTGCTGGGGGACGCGGCAGCCTTCCTCGACCCCTACTACTCGCCGGGGCTGGACCACGCCGCGTTCTCCGTCGAGGCCACGGTCGAGATCGTCAAGGCGCAGACGGCGCCGGGAGCCGACGCGGCGGCCATCGCGGCCCGCATCGCCGAGCACAACGCCACGTTCGACCGCTCGTACCGGCGCTTCTTCGAGGCGGTCTACAAGGACAAGTACTTCTACATGGGGGAGCACGACCTGCTGACGGCGTCGTTCCTCATGGACACCGCCCAGTACTACATCTTCGTGGTGATCCCCGCCTACCTGCTGTTCGGAAAGTTCTTCTGGATGCCCGTGCTCGGCCCGAAGCCGGCGTTCCTGAGCTACCACATGATGCGGATCTACAACCGCCGTTTCAAGGCGATCGCCCTGGCCCGCCGCGCCGCCGGAGAGGCCGGGCGGCGCAACGACGGCCGGCGGATCCGGGTCCTCTACGACCTCAAGCTCGCCCCGTTCCACATGGCGGCGCGCGGCATGAAGCTCTGGCTGTTCGCCGAGCTGGACAACGTACGGCTGGCGGCGAAGCGGCTGTTCGCGGGGAAGCGGGCGGCGGTGCCGGTGGGCTCAGAGGAAATGCCTGCCAAGGAGGCCTGAAGCTCGGGAGACGCCCCGCCGTCGTAGGCCTTCGAAGCGCGGGCGCACATCGTCTGGGACGTCTCCGCCACTCCGGTCACGTCAGAACAGCCCCAGCTCCAGCCGCGCCGCTTCGCTCATCATCTTCTGATCCCAGGGGGGATCGAAGACGACCTCGACGTCGGCGGTCTCGACTTCGGGGAGGCTCTCGATGCCGTTCTGGACATCTTTGGCCAGGACCGGGCCCATGCCGCAGCCGGGGGCGGTGAGGGTCATCTTGACGTCCACCCGGCGGCCGCCCTCGGGCCGCTCCACCACCTCGCAGTTGTAGACCAGCCCCAAGTCCACGATATTGACCGGGATCTCCGGGTCGTAGCACGTCTTGAGCAGCGCCCACACCTGGTCTTCGAGGGGGGAGCCGGCG
>DASWQX010001062.1:0-5185 GCA_036403495.1 Thermoanaerobaculia bacterium | reverse complement strand
ACCGAGAACCGCCGCCCATGGTCGCCGGCGGCGGCGGCCTCGATGGCGGCGTTGAGCGACAGGATGGGGGTCTCCTGGGCGATCTCGGTAATCAGGTCGAGCACCCGGTAGATCTCCTTCGAGCGGGTGCCGAGGATCTCGGCGCGGCTGGCGATGCCGGAGATCCGCTTCTTGACCTCCTCGACGCCGTCCACCGCCTCCTCCACCGCCCCCTGGCCGGTGTTGCCGCTCTCCTCGGCCGCCTGGGCCAGGTCGGCCTGCGAGGCGGCGTTCTCGGCGATCTGCGAGGCGGTGCGCGCCAGCTCCTCCATGGCGGCGGTGATCTCGACCACCGACGCCGCCTGCTCCGACGAGCCCGAGGCGAGCTCGGAGGCGATCTCGTTGACCGAGTTGGCCGCCGAGGCGACCTCGATCGAGCTCGACTGGATCTGCTGCGCCAGCACGTCGAGCGCGTTGGTGGCGTTGGACAGCGACGCCGCCAGCTTCCCCGGCAGCTCCTGCGCCGCGTGCGAGCAGTTCACCAGGTCGCCGGCGCGCAGGCGGTCGAGCGCGGTCACCAGCGTCGCCTCGATCGCCACCCGCCGCCGCTCGGTCCCCTCCACCCGCTGGCGCAGGTTCTGTTGCGAGCGGTAGACGACCTTGACGTAGAGCGCGAGCGTGCCGATGGCGGCGAGCAGGAAGGCGTTGAACATCCAGTTCGGTCCGCCCCCCGCCTCGACGACCAGCAGCAGCACCAGCCCCGAGACGGCGATGCCGCCGAGGATCAGCAGGCCGGTCAGGGCGTGGTTGAAAGTGCTCTCCAGAGTCCCGCTCGCGTCCTTCATACGTCCTCTCCTTCGTCATTCCGGCTTCCGCGATCACCGCCGCACAACAGGGCCGCCGGCAGCCGCCGCGGGTCCATCACCAGCACCGGCAGCCCGCCGTGCACCGCCATCCCCGCCGCCGCGTTCGGCCAGAAGCGCAGCAGCGCCGGCGCCGCCGGCCGCACGCGCAACGTCTCCACCACCCCCACGATCTCGTCGGCCGCCAGGGTCTCGGCGCCGACCGCGATCCGGTACCCGGTCCCCTCCCGGCGGAGGCCGTCGACCGCCTCGTTGGCGATCCCCCAGACGCCGCCGGCGCGGCGCATCAGCAGGAAGCCGCGGGCGCCCGGGACGCCCATGA
Source organism: Thermoanaerobaculia bacterium (assembly GCA_036403495.1). GTDB lineage: Bacteria > Acidobacteriota > Thermoanaerobaculia > Multivoradales > UBA5704 > DATARR01. The sequence continues at coordinate 4,021 of DASWQX010001062.1, read as the reverse complement.
TCAGCGTCCCAGCGCTTCCAGGTTGAGGATGCGGACGACCTCACCCCCCACCGCCGCCTCGCCCTGCAGGAAGCCGCCGTCGCCGCCGGCCACGATCGACTCCGCCGGCACGTGCACCACCTCCAGCGCCGCGTCCGCCGCGAAGCCGATCATCTCGCGCGCCTCGGCCGGCCCGACCCAGATCACCACTGTCACCGGATAGGACGGGTTCGCCCCCGGCGACGCGTTGACCAGGCGGGCCAGGTTGAGCACCGGCAGCGGCTCGCCGCCGAACTCCGCCAGCCCCTCCAGCTCGCCGGCAGCGCCGGGGAGCGGGTGCACGGTGAGCGCCCGCACCACCCGCCGCACCGCCGCGAGCGGCAGCGCGCAGGCGTACTCGCCCGCCCGCACCAGCAGGTGGGTCCCCTCGCGCCGCGTCTTGCGCTCGGCCGGCGCCTCGGGCTTGCCCGCGCTGAGCGGCTCGCCCACCGGCTAGATCCTCGTCCAGCCGGTGACGTTGATGTCGATCCCGAGCACCGCCGCGATCGAGCCGTCGCCGTTGTGCAGCGGCGTGCAGACGGTGAAGCAGGCCTCGGAGTTCTGCATCGAGGCGTAGGGGGGGATCAGCGTCGTCCGCCAGTGGCGGGAGACCGCCTTGAACCAGGGGCGCGAGCGCACGTCGGTCTCGCGCACCTTGGCCGCCAGCGAGCGCTGGCGCTCGTCGAGCAGATCCTGGTTGAAGGAGAGCGCCAGGGTGCCGCCGTCGAGCGCCATCATGTAGCCGAGCTCCACGAACGGCGCGTTGTGCACCAGCTCGTCGAGCACCGCCTCCTTCTCGGGGAGGGTGGGGAGCGGCTCGATTCGCCGCGCCCAGTCCTCCACCAGATGCTTGAGCGAGCGCGGGGAGTTGAGGTGGAACGACTGCGCCAGGAGCTGGATCTCGAGGCCGAGCTGGTTCAGCCGGTCGGCCGTGCTCGACAGGTTCTTGAGGCCGCCGGTCATCCGCTGCACCACCAGGCTGACCTCGCGCAGGGTCATCACCACCTCGTCCGAGGCGGCGTTCTGCTGCTGGGTGGCGAGCGAGATCTGGCGCGCCACCCGCGAGGTGTCGCCGGAGGCGCCGCGCAGCTCCTCGATCGCCGACGAGGCGGCCCGCGAGCGCTCCAGCACCCGGCTCGCCTCCTTGCTCCCCTCCTCGGTGGCGACGATGGTGGCGCGGATCGAGCTGGAGAACTCGTCGAGCAGGTTGCGCACCGACTCCACCGACTCCTGCGAGCGCTGGGCGAGGTGGCGCACCTCCTCGGCCACCACCGAGAAGCGCCGGCCGTCCGCCCCCGCCGCCGCTGCCTCGATGGCGGCGTTGAGCGACAGGATGTGGGTCTCCTGGGCGATCTCGGTGATCAGGTCGAGCACCCGGTAGATCTCCTTCGAGCGGGTGCCGAGGGCGTCGGCGCGGCTGGCGATCGCCGAGATCCGCTTCTGCACCTCCTCGACCCCGGTGACCGCCTCGAACACCGCCGCCGATCCCGCCTCGCCGCTCGCCTCGGCGCGCGCCGCCAGCTCCGCCTGCCGCCCGGCGTTCTCGGCGATCTGCGACGCCGTGCGCGCCAGCTCCTCCATGGCGGCGGTGATCTCGACCACCGACGCCGCCTGCTGCGACGAGCCGGATGCCAGCTCGGAGGCGATCTCGTTGACCGCGTCGGCGGCCGAGGCGACCTCGATCGAGCTGTCCTGGATCTGCTGCGCGAGCTGCGACAGCGCCTCGCTCGCCGCCTCCGAGATCTTCGCCAGCCGCTCGGGGAGCCCGCGCGTATGGTCGATCGAGCGCACCAGGTCGCCGGCGCCGAGCTGCTCGAAGGCGGCGATCAGCTCCGTTTCCAGCTTCTCCCACACGCTCTGCCCGGCCGGCAGCCGCCGCTCCAGGTGGCGGAAATAGGGGAACACCCAGAGGCCGTAGGCGACGACGCCGACCAGCGCCAGCCCCAGAAAGACCCACCGCGGCCACCCCGGCGCCCCCGCCGTCGAGCCGAGCGACAGCAGCAGATAGCCGACGAGCGTCAGCCCGACGACCAGGATCCAGCCGAGCAGCGCGTTCTCGGTCGAATGGCCGATCGGTTCGCGGGGCTCGGCGGCGGCCGGAGCGAGGCCCGTGAGGATCTCCTGTGTGTGCATCCCTGTGCTCTCTCCTTTGCCTCGGACCGGAGCGCCGGCACGCCGGGCGAGCCCCCACTCCACGTCGAGCGGCGACTCCCGGCGCTTTCAGCGCTTTCAAACGGAGCGTGAGCCGTAGGATAGGGAATTCGCCAGGCGGGAGCAAGCCGAGAAAGGCTCCCTCACTCCCCCAACCCCCTCTCTCCCAGCCCTCCACCCACCCCGGCCCTGGGAGAGAGGGGGCTTGAAGACATCGCACGCGACTCTTTCTTTTTCTTGACTAACTTCTCCCTCCTCTCCCCGGCAGGGGCGGGTGGAGGGCTGGGAGAGGAGGGCCGGGGAGGTGAGGGGACCGCCCCCCAGTTGAAACCCCGGCCCACTTGGGTTATACAATACCCCCAATAATTTGCTGATTTTCTACAGTCGGGCTGAAGCTTGAAGTGCTGGACCCCCGTGCGGGCGCCAGGGGTGTGCAATCGACTCACGTTGTCTTTCAGGGAGATGTAACCGTATGAACCGCAAGATTTTCGCTCCGCTGCTCGGCCTTTCCCTAGGCGCCTTGGCCCTGTTCGCCGTGCCCGCGGCGTACGCCGGCGACGGCCACACCCTTCACGGCGTCGGCGCCGTCAACAGCTCGATGGGCGGAGCCGGCGTCGCGCTGGGGATCGACACCCTGGGCGGCCTGCTGCTCAACCCCGCGCTCGCCACTCAGCAGGACGGCAGCCACTTCGCCTTCAGCGCCGAGTACAACACCGCCACCAACGCCGTCTCCAGCTCCGTAGCGACCCCGATCGGCACGTTCAGCGGCAAGACCGACGACTTCGGCGACACCGCGCTGATCCCCGCCTTCGGCTGGGTGCACCACACCCGGGGCTCCAACTTCGCCTACGGCATCGGCTTCCTCGGCCTCGCCGGCTTCGGCACCGACTACCCGCAGGACCCGCACAACCCGATCCTCTCGCCGCAGCCCAACGGCTTCGGCCGCGTCTATTCCAACTACCAGCTCCTGAAGGTGCCGACCGTGCTCGCCTGGCAACTCAGCCCGGCCTTCTCCTTCGGCATCTCGCTCAACGCCGCGCGGGCGACGCTGGAAGCCGATCCCGCCGGCTTCGCCAGCCCCGACTGCTCCAGCCCGCAGGGCCCGTGCTACTTCCCGCACGTCAACGGCGACAGCGCCTGGGGCTACGGCGCCGGCGTCGGCGTGCAGTACAAGCTCAGCCCCACCTTCGCCCTCGGCGCCTCCTACAACTCGAAGACCAAGTTCCAGAGCTTCGTCTGGCACTCGGCGGTCGCCGATCCGCAACTGCCCAACTACGGGGCGAGCCGCAAGATCAGCCTCCAGCTCGACCTTCCCGCGCAGGCCGTCGTCGGCCTCGCCTGGACCCCCAGCGACCGCTTCGCCCTGGCGATCGACGAGAAGTGGATCGACTACGAGAACGCCGCCGGCTTCAAGGACGTCCTCGGCTTCAAGAACATCAAGGTCGAGGAGATCGGCCTGCAGTACAAGGCGACCGACAAGGTGGCCCTCCGCGCCGGCTACAACCACGCCGAGGTCCCCATCCCCGCCTCGCGGACGTTCCTCACGGTCGAGGTCCCGGCGGTCTTCGTCAACCACTACTGCGTCGGCCTCGGCTTCCGCGCCACCGACGCCCTGACCCTCGACCTCGCCTACTACCAGGTCCCGAACAGCAGCATCACCGGCCCCTTCCTCGGCCCCACCGGCCCGGTCCCCGGCACCTCCGTGACCACCCGCAGCGGCATGAAGTCGCTGATCGCGACGTTCAACTTCGCGCTGCCGCAGTAGGAGCAGGCGGACAGGCAAGGCAGACAGGAAGATCCCGGGCGGGAAACCGCCCGGGGCCCTCATCACCCCGGCCCTCTTCTCCCAGCC
>DASWQX010001061.1:0-4101 GCA_036403495.1 Thermoanaerobaculia bacterium | reverse complement strand
TTATCCAAGTAGATCCTCATCGGGCTTTCTCTTTCTCCGCTGTGCTCGGGATCACCCCTGTCCCTTCGCAAAAATCCCCCGCACCGTCCCAATCGTATCCGCCTCCGCCGCCGTCTTGTCCTCGCGGTAGCGCTTGAAGCGGGCGAAGCGGAGGGCCATGCCGCCGGGGTATTGCGGGCTCTCCTGGACGTCGCTGAAGGCGATCTCGACCACCAGCTCGGGGCGGACGTAGACGGTCCAGGCGTCGGTGCCGAGCGCGAGCTCCTGGAGCCTTCGGGTCTGCCAGGCGAGGCGCTCGTCGGTGAGCCCCTTGAAGGTCTTGCCGAGCATGACGAAGCCGCCGTTCTCGGGATCGCGGGCGCCCAGGTGGAGGTTCGAGAGCCACCCCTGCCTTCGCCCATGGCCCCATTCGGCGGCGAGGACGACGAGGTCGAGCGTGTGCGCCGGCTTGATCTTCAGCCAGGAGAAGCCGCGCCGGCCCGCCTCGTAGGGCGCGTCGGTCGCCTTGGCCATGATCCCCTCGTGGCCGCGGGCGAGAGATTCGGCAAAGAAGGCGTCCGCCTCTTCCGAGTCAGAGGTGACGAGGCGCGGCACGGTCAGGCCCGGCATCGCCTCGGCCAGAGCGGCGAAGCGCTCGCCGGCGGGGCGGTCGATCAGGTCCTGGCCGTCGAGGTGGAGGATGTCGAAGAAGAATGAGGTCAGCGGCAGCTCGCCGCGCAGGCGGTCGACGTCGAGCTTGCGGCCGAAGCGGCGCATGGTGACCTGGAAGGGGAGCGGCGAGCCGTCCGGCCGCAGGGCTATCGTCTCGCCGTCGAGCAGGAGCTGCCGCGCGGGGAGGGCCTGGACGGTCTCGACGAGCTCGGGCACGGCCGCGGTGACCTCGTTGCCGCGCCGGGAGTAGACGCGCACCTCGCCGTCCATTTTGTGGACCTGCACGCGGGCGCCGTCGAGCTTCAGCTCCAGGGCCGCCTCGCCGAGACGGTCGAGCGCTTCGGAGAGGTCCGCCGCCGGCGAGGCGAGCATCGGCTGGAGCGGCCGGAAGAGCTGGAGATGGAAGCGGGCGAGACCGGGGCGCCCTTCGGTGAGGACGGCGCGCGCCACTTCGGGCAGCTCGCCCGCCAGCATCAGCGCCCGCCGCACCTCGTCCGCCGGCACCTCGGCTGCCTGGGCGAGCGCCTCGGCCATCAGCAGGGCGAGAGCCCCCTGGCGCAGCTCGCCGTAGATCAGACGAACGAGAAAATCCTGCTCGTCGCGGGTGGCCCGGGAGAGCAGGCTCGAAAGTTGGCGCGACCTCTCCGCCGTCGAACCCGAGCCGGTCGTGGCGGCGATCCGCGCGAAGGCCGCGTCCACCTCGATCAGCGTGAGCGAGGGCTCGGCGGCGGCCGAATCAGGCCTCGCGTTGCGGACCGCCGCGCCGCCGAGGCCGATCCGTCCCTGGCGCAGATCGCCGGAGAGGAAGGCCACGGCGATGTCGATCTCCTCCGCCGCGAGACGGCGCAGGAGGTCGGCGAGCGCGGCGGTCTTGCGCGAGCGAGCCCGGGTCTCGGTGACAAGACGGGATGTGGCGACGAGATCGGCGAGGCGCATGGAGGGAGGGTCCGGGCTGGAGCGCTTCCAGCCCGGACCTGCGGGTCAGAAGCTCTTCAAAACGTCCGCGAGATCGCGGCCGATAAAGCGGAGGTTGAAGGCCAAGGCTTTCTCATAGAGGTCTCCGGAGGAACCGGTGGGGCCCGGGCGTAAGCTGACGTTCACTTGAGTATGACGGCCGAAGGTCTCCTCCGACCCACCCGAGGGACCGACGCGGCGCTCCTGCTGGAAGCGGAGGAGCGTCTTGCCAGTGATGCCATCCACCACCTCGCAGGCGATCACCGTGCGGGCGCGCCCCGGGCCGTTGGGCGAATAGACGGGAACCAGAGATCCCGGTTCCATCGTCAGAACCTTGCCGCGGATCACCAGCGCACCGGCCTTATTACCGGAATAGTCGGGACTCGCCCCAGGCTCCTGGACCTGGGCAGGGGTCCCCGGCAATACCGACGAGAGCATCGCGGCGATGACCGGCGTCGTATGGTCCAGGGCGCTCTTCACCGAAATATAGGTGCTGTCCTGCTCGTTCGGCAGCGGAGTCGACGAGGTGTCGAAGGGCTCGACGACGATGCGGTTGTAGTCGGCCAGCTTGAAAGGCGCGACGATCACCAGCTTGTCGATCTCGCCTCCCCAGTTCGAGTACTGACCCGGAGTCGTTGGGGAAGGCCGGCTGAACGTCGCCCACAGACTACTGGACACCATCAGGAAAGACAGGGTAAACATGAAACGCAATGAAATCTTCATCACAGTTCACCTCCAGGGGGAAGAGCCCTCCAAAATCGACAACGGGCTATCTTCGCGGTTTCTTCCCCGCTCTGTCAATGCCGTGCCGTCAATGCGTATCGAAGTGCTGGAAGACGTTCGCGAGGTCCTTGCCGATGGTCCAGAGGTTGCGCTCGAGGAGGTTCTCGTAGTCGCCGCCATAGGAGCCGACGGCGGACCGGCGCTCCTGCTTGAAGCGGAGCAGGACCTTGCCGGTGCGCGAGTCGCGGACCTCGCCGGTGATCCCCGTCTTGGCCGCGCCGACGCCGAAACCGGCCCAGTAGCGCGCGGCCTGCGATCCGGGGTCCATCTTCACGACCTTGGCGTGGACCACGAGCGCGCCCGACTCGGGCTTCTCCAGCTTGCCGAGCAGGACGTCCGGCGGCGAGATCTCCGCGATGCCCGATCCGAGCGGCTTCGCGGCCTCGGCCAGCACCTGCTTGACCGGCCCGTAGGTGTTGTCCTTGATGTCCGGCAGCTCGACGCCGGAGGTCTCCAGCGGCTCGACCAGGATACGGTCGTAGTCGCTCAGCCTGAAGGTCGAAACGACCTCCAGCTCGTCCACCTCGCCATCCCAATCGGTGTATTTGCCGGGGGTCGTCGGCGCGCCGCCCCCCTTTTTCGCGAACGCGGCGCCGGGGAGCGCCAGCAGAGCCAGGACCAGCGCGAACCGCACCCAGATTTTCATGGTCGGATCCTCCCAGAACGTTAAAATTACATCTTAGCTCACGCCGACCGCATCGGCGGCGATCGGTGGGCCTGACCAGAGATGCGCAGAGCGGCGGGAGAAGGGGACACCGGTCTAGACTCCACGCATGGCGGATGATCAGGCCGAGGTGCGCGACTACTATCACCAGGTCCTTCCCTTCTACGACCGCGAGCTGGCCGACCGCGGCGACGGCGAGCTCTGGAGCTGGGCGGCGAGCGAGCCGGCCGGCTGCCGCGTGCTCGAGCTGGGCTCCGGGACCGGACGGGCCACGGCCTTCCTGGCGCGCACGGCCGGCCGGGTGGTGGGGCTGGAGCTGGCGCCGGAGATGATCGCCGCCGCCCGCCGCCGCCTCGCCGGACAGGGCAATGTCGCGTTCGTGGCCGCGGACATGCGCTTCACTCCCCTGCGATCGCGCTTCGACCTGGTGGCCGCCGTGGACGACCCTTTCGTGCACCTGCTCGAGGACGCCGACCGCGAGCTCGCGGTCGCCACCGCCGCCCGCCACCTGCTGCCGGGCGGCCGCTTCGTGCTCGACGCGGCCTGGTTCTCCCCCGCGCAGCGGCACGCCGCCGGCGAGCCCGAGGGGCTGGTGAAGGAGAGCTCCGGCGCCGGCGGCCTGGAGATCCGCGAGACCTGGAGGTGCGATCCGCGGTCGCGCCTCTGCACCGCCAGCTTCGACTATTCGCGGCACGGGCAGTCCCTGGAGAGCGCCGCGTTCCCCGCCCGCCTCTGGTCGCGCGACGAGCTGGAGCACCGCGCCCGGGCCGCCGGCCTGCGGGTGAGCCATCTCTGGGGCGACTACGACCGCCGACCCTGGGACCGCGCGACGTCGCCGCGGCTGATCGCCGAGCTGGTGAAGGACTGGTCAGGCATCGAATCTGCATGAAATTTGGCGAGGATTGAGGGCACTTCCGGCGGAATCGCCAGGATTCTCCCCTTCCTGGACGAGAGTGCTAAGATGAGGTATGGGGCCAAGAGGCTCACACTTCGGGCAGGTCCAGGCGTGAAGACTCCGGAACCGAATCCGATTCGTCGCAGGTCACGAT
>DASWQX010001060.1:0-6089 GCA_036403495.1 Thermoanaerobaculia bacterium | reverse complement strand
CGACGGCAGCCGCGATGCCCGCGCTCCAACCCAGGACAGGCAGATCCGCCTCTGTGTGCGGCTCCTTCTCGAAGGGCCAGTCATAGATGTGAGGGTGGACATAGCGCTTTTCGGAATTGCGCTGAAGCCGCATCACGGTGGGCTCCCTCTCGAACACCGAGACGCGCCCCACGCCCGCCCGGGCGGCGGCGGCCGCTGCGGTCAGCCCCGCGATCCCGCCCCCTACCACGGCCAGACGCGTCGATCGAGAGAAATAGCCGCTCTTGGCCAGAGCGCTGACGAGATTCAACGCTCGCACCTGCTGGGCGTAGATCGTCACATAACGAGCCTGGGAGCCCAGAACGAAAACCTGGGGGTGCCCTTCTACCGAGAGCAGTTTCAGTAGCTGGCTTCGTCGACCATCCGGGGTCGGTGGCTTGGCGGGGAAGCTCATGGTTCAATTAGTCCTTGGCGGCGGAACGCCACAAGAATACTACCCTTAAAGCAGGAATCTCCAAAAGGCTTATGCGGATTAGCCTTCGGTCAATCCCGGAGCGGCCGAGAAGGCAGATCCTATAGACTCCCTCCGCCAGGAGCACCGCCTCATCCCCCCATGGCGCGGCGGTTGCACCCGGAAAACGCCGACCATGAAGATCGTCCACACCAGCGACTGGCACATCGGGCGCCGATGGAAGGGGATCCAGCGGCTCGACGAGTTGGAGGCCGTGCTGGACCATCTCGCGGCTTTCGTCGAGCGGCAGGACATCGACCTCGTCCTCCATACCGGGGACGTCTTCGAGAGCCGCAACCCGCAGGCCGAGGCGGAGCAGCTCGTGAACCGGTTCCTGGTCCGCGTGGGCCGCTCCGGGGCGCACATGCTCATCATCGCCGGCAACCACGACGATCCGCTCCGGCTGGACGCCCGCTCGCTGCTCACGGAGCTCCTCCACGTCCAGATCCTCGGCCGCCCCCGCCCCGCCTCCCGGGGAGGCGCCCGGACGATCGCGACCCGTTCCGGAGAGACGGCGGTCGTCGCGGCGCTTCCGTTCGCCTCTCCGGGCGCCTGGACGTCGGCGCTGGACCTCGCCGGCGAGGAGGCGAGCGCCAAGAGCAAATACGCCCGGATGTTCGAGCGCGCCGTGCAGGACCTCAGCGGCGCTTTCCGGAAGGACGCCGTCAATCTCCTCATGGCGCACACGCACATCGAGGGCGCCCTCTTCGGCGAATCGGAGCGGCGCGTTCATCTCGGCGAGGACTGGGCCGCCTCGCCGGAAGCTCTGCCGTCCAAGGCGAGCTACATCGCTCTCGGGCACATTCACAAGCCGCAGAAGATCGACGGCCCCGTGCCCACCTACTATGCCGGATCGCTCCTCCAGATGGATTTCGGCGAGGCCGGGGAAGAAAAGACTTTCGTCGTCGTCACGGCCGCCCCCGGCAAGCGCGCGAAGGTCGAGCATATTCCTTACGAAGGCGGTCTTCCGCTCGTCGACCTCCGCGCCTCTCTCGCCGAGCTCGAGCAGACGGCGGACCGCTATCGCAAGGGTTGGCTGCGCGTGACGGTCCCGTTGACGGAGAGAGATCCCGATCTCAATCGAAAGGTCCGCGAGCTGCTACCCAACGCGCTAGTGGTGCGCGCGGAGCTCCCCGAAGTCGAGGAGACTCCGGAGATCCGGCTGGAGACCGGAGTTCCGCCGGTGAGGCACTACGCGGCCTACCACCTCCGCGAGCACAACGAGGCCGCGGCCGTGGCCGTCCTCGATCGCTTTCAGGATCTCTACGACGACGCTTCCAGGGAGGATTGAGCGCTGCGTCCCGTCCATCTCACCATCGAAGGCCTCGCGTGCTTCAGCAGGAAGCAGGAGATCGATTTCCGCGCGCTCGAACTGTTTGCCATCTCGGGACCGACGGGAGCCGGCAAATCGACCTTGCTGGACGCGATCATCTTCGCGCTCTATGGCGAGATCCCGCGGGTCAACAGCTACAACCGGACCGAGATGATCTCGGCGTCCCGGGAGCGGATCAGCGTGGTGCTGGACTTCGAGGTCGGCGAGAGCCTCTATCGCATCGCGCGGACTCTTCGGCGTAATGGCGTGCAGGCGGTCCGCCTGGAGGAGATCAACGAGAGCGGCACCGCCAGGAATCTGGCCGATCAGATCCGCGCCGCGACCGATCAGATCATTCGCATTCTGGGGCTCGGAGCCCCCGCGTTCATGCAGGCCGTGGTGCTGCCGCAAGGCGAGTTCGCAAGGTTTCTCAAAGCGCAGCCGAGAGACCGGCGCGGCATGCTCCGCACGCTGCTTCGCCTCGACGTCTACGAGAGGATGCGCGAACGGGCTCAACGTTCGGCGGCGACGAAGAAAGGCTCGGTCGAATCGCTGCAGAGGGTCCTCGCGGACGAGTACGCCGGCGTCGACGAGGCCGCGGTGGCAGGGCTGGAGACGGAGCACGCGCAAATCGTCGAGTCGCTCGGAGCCTCGCGCAAGAAACGGGACGAGGCCCAGTCCAAGCTCGCCCGCCTGCGCGGCCTGCACGCGAAAACCCGCGAGCTGCAACAGGTCGAAGAGCGGTGGGCCGTTCTACGGCAGCAGTCGGAACAGATCGGCCGGGAGACCGCGAGGATCGAGGCGGCGGCGCGCGCGGTCCCCCTGCTGCCCCTGCTCAACGAAGCGGCCCGGGCCGCCGCCGCCGCGAAGACTGCGATCAAGGCGGCCGACGAAGCCAAGGCCCAGCAGGACTCCGCGCAGATGGATTGGAAGGAGAAGGCCGCAGCGTTGAAATCCGCGGAGAAGGCCGCCAGAGCGATCACTACGATCCGCGAGCAGGTGGCCCGCCTCCACCAGGTGATCGGGCGCCTACCGGAACGAGATCAGCTCAATGCGACGCTCCAGCGGCAGGCGCAAAGCTTGAGCGCTCTGGAACGTGATCGATCCACGCTCGCCGCGACGGTCGAAAAGGCGTTGGCCGTGCAAGCGCAACAGCAGTCCGCCGTCGACGCGGCCCGGCAGGCCATGGAGGCCTCCGGCTATGATTCGGAGCTGGACGAGTTGTTGCAGAGCGTCCGCGACCTGGCTGTCCTGCTCGGCACCGTGCGCAAGAGCGCGGCGGAGGGCGGAATCGAGCTCGCCCGGAAGCGTGCGGCGTTGGACGCGCAGACTGGAGAGGTCGAGCGGCTGAAGGAGATCGCTGAATCGGCCCGGAAATCCGCGGAGGAGGCGCTGCGCGGCCTTGAAGCGGCCGAGGAGGGGTTGCACCGCGCCAACCGTCTGGACGAGGCCAATCACCTGCGCGAGGGGTTGGTTTCCGGCCAGCCCTGCCCGGTGTGCGAGCAGCTCGTGGCCACTCCCCCACCGGCCGATCTGGATCCCGAGCTCGAATCCGCCAAAGCCGCGCTCCGCGGCGCGCGGGAAAAGCGCAAAGACGCCGACGCGCTCGCCCGCCAGCAAGAGGATGCGCTCACCGGCGAACAGGCCAGGCTCCAGGCCGCCCGCCAGAGCTTCGCCGATCTGGAAACGCGCGGCGCCGAGTTGCGGGCCAGCGTCGCCGCAGGAGAGGAAGGGCTGCGTCAGATCCTCGGCGACCGCGCTCCCCAAAAGGATGTGGTGATCGAGGCCTGGGTCGAAAAGCGGATCGCGTCCCTCGCCAGGAGCCGCAAAACGAACGAAGAGGCGAAGGCGCGACTGGCGACGGCTGAACGGACCCTCGAAAGAGCCAGGACCGAGGAGGCCACCGCGCGGGATCGGCTCGGCGAACGGGAAGGCTCGCGCAAACAGTTGGAGGAGGAACGCGGCGCAAGCCTGCAACGGCTCGCAACTCTGCAGGGAGAAATCCATGCCGTCACCGAGTCGGACGATCCGGCGGCCGAGGCCGCGGGCCTGGAGGAGCAGATCCGGCAGCTCGAAGCCGGTCTCAAGGCGGCCACCGAGAACTCCGCCACCGCGCAAAACCGGCTGATGACCGCCCAGGAAGCGCAACGGCTCAAAGCCGAGGCGGCCGAAGCCGCTCGCCAAGACGCCGCACAGAGAGCGGAAAGCCGGAACGCCGAGATCGCTCGCGCCGGGTTCGACGATGAGGCCGACGTCCGGGAGGCCCTGCTCGACGAAGCCACTGCCGCGCGGCTTGACGGACAGATCCGCAAGCACGCGCAGGACAGCCACGCCGCCGAGGAGCGCGCCGCCGCGCTCAGAGACGAATTGGGAGATGAGCGAGTCTCCGACGAACAGTTGGCGGCCGCCGACACGCTCGCGGCGGAGGTCAACCTCGAAGTGGAGACCGCGCTCGGCCGGGAAAAGACGCTCGAAGAGCAGATCGGGCGGATGAAACAGCGGCTCCAGCGATCGAAGGAGCTACGCGAAAAGCTGGATGCCGACGAGGCGGCCCTGCGCGTCGACGAGCTCCTGGCCGGCGACCTGCGCAGCGACAAATTCCAGGCCTACGTCCTGCACGAAGTCTTCACCGAGCTCGTGCAGGGCGCCTCGGCCCGACTGCTTAGGCTGACGCAGGAGCGTTATTCCTTGCAATTCAAGGACGACGAGATCCGGGTCGTCGATCACGACAACGCCGACGAAACGCGGATCAGCGACACGCTCAGCGGCGGAGAAACCTTTCTGACCTCGCTGGCGCTCGCCCTGGAGCTCAGCGACCAGGTCCAGCGCGCCGTCGGCGCTGTGAACCTCGACAGCCTGTTCATCGACGAGGGCTTCGGCACCCTCGATCCCGACACTCTCGCCCTGGTCTCCGAAACCCTCCAGGGGCTGCGGGTCGGCGGCCGGATGGTCGGCATCATCACCCACATCCCGGAGCTGCGGGACGAATTCGCCCAGCAGATGATCGTCACCAAGCACCAGGGCTACTCGACCGTCGAGGTGCGCGGCGCTACGGAAGAATATCTGAAGGAGACGGCATGATTCGCTCCACGCTCAGGGCGGTCTGTACCCGCGATCGGCTTCTCCGCCGGGGCCATGGTCGCCAGCGGAACCCTGCTTCAGAAGGACGCCGCGGCCCGCCCGAGCTTCGCCGCGATGATCTATGGCGGTCCGTTCGGCGTCATGCCAGCCATTCCGGCCAAGCTGCCGCCCATGTTTCTAGCCTGGGCACAGGACGATCCCCAGGCGCGCGAGCCCGTCGTCAAGTTTTACGACGCGCTCGCCGCGGCGGGCCACAAACCCGAAGTCCACATTTTCAGTGCCGGCGGCCATGGCTTCGGCCTGCACAAGCAGGGCACCACCAGCGACCACTGGATCGATGAATTCCATGACTGGCTGGAGGCGCAGAAACTCACCAGGCCGGCGGGATAGTCCGGTCGTTCGAGGAGTCGACGCGACCGCGGGCCGGCCACGCTCGGCAAGCTCGTTGATGTACACCACGACCTGCTCCGCCGGCAGCAGCGGGAAGACGCGGCGGCGATAGATACCTTTCAGCCGCGGGCGCAGCCTGTCCTCCTGCCGGGAATCGACGAGCAGGACGTCCGCGTCGAAGTCGACGGGGATGTCCTGGAAACCTTTCCAATACCGGGCGTTCGGGAAGTCGCGGAGATACCAGGGGAGCGGCCAGCGGTACGGCAGGAGGGCGTGCAGGGTGAGATTCCGGCCGGCAGGAGCCTGCGACGCCACGTCTCGCACGAGGGCCACGACGCCCATCGCCTCCCGGCGGGTCTGGACGTACGGGATCTCGAGACGGGGATCGTCGTAGCGCCGGAAAGTGACGTCGAAGGCTCGCCAGCCGCTCCATCCCAGCCCCAGGAGGAGGACTGCCGCGACGGCAATTCTGGCAGTCGGAGAATGCCGCTCCCAGCTCTCCCGGACGAGGAAGCCCGCCACCAGCGCGGCGGGCAGCAGGATGTTGAGGGCCAGCCAGGGGGTCTTGTAGGGAATGATCGAATAGATCGCGAGCTGGCTCAGGAACCAGACGGCGCAAAAGGAGCCCCACGGGTCCCGGCGGCGCAGGGCGAGCCCGCTGCCGAGCAGGCCGCCGGCGAGCAGCGCGGGCTCATAGCGCAGGAGCCACTTGAGAAAGTAGAACCAGGGCTTGGCCTGAACGCCAGCCCCCTCCGCACCCTTTCCAGCCCATAGGGCGAGGCCCCAGAAGGAATCGATCAATCCCCGTGGATGCGT
>DASWQX010001059.1:0-3315 GCA_036403495.1 Thermoanaerobaculia bacterium | reverse complement strand
TCGGCCACGAGCTGACCCACGGCTTCGACGACGAGGGGCGGCAGTTCGACGCGGCGGGGAACCTGCGCAACTGGTGGGCGCCGGGGGACGATAAGGAGTTCCTAAAGCGGGCCGCCTGCGTCGCCGGCCAGTACGCCCAGTACACCGTGGTGGACGACCTCAAGATCAACAGCCAGCTCACCCTCGGCGAGGACGTCGCCGACCTCGGCGGTCTGATCATCGCCTACCTCGCCTGGCAGGAGGAGACCCGCGGCCAGAGCCTGCAAGACCGCGATGGCCTGACGCCGCCGCAGCGCTTCTTCGTCGGCTATGCCCAGTGGGCCTGCGGCGGCGACCGTCCGGAGGCGCGGCGGCTCTCCGCCCGCATCAACCCGCACTCGCCGAGCGAGGCGCGGATCAACGGCGTGGTAGTCAACATGCCGGAGTTCGCCGCGGCCTTCGCCTGCAAGCCGGGCCAGCCCATGATCAAGGAGCCGGAGAAGGTCTGCCGGATCTGGTAACCCTTTCCGGTCATTCAAAGGAGTCTTCGATGCATCGCCGTTTCGCTCTTCTCTCGATCCTCGCCCTTCTGCCGCTCGCCGCGCATGCGGCGGAGGAGCGCCCGCTCACGGCGCTGCCGTATACGCCGAGCCTCGATCCGACGGTGATGGACCGCTCGGTCAGCCCCTGCGACGACCTCTTCCGCTTCTCCTGCGGCAAGTGGCTGGACAAGAATCCGATCCCCGCCGACCAGTCGCGGTGGAGCGTCTACGCCAAGACCGAGGACGACAACCTGCGCTTCCTCTGGGGGATGCTCGAAACGGCGGCGCAACCCACTCCGGGCCGCGACGCCAACACCCAGAAGATCGGCGACTACTTCGCCTCCTGCATGGACGAGGCGGCGATCGAGAAGGCGGGCGCCGCGCCGCTCAAGGATCGCCTGGACGCGATCGCCGCCCTCAAGTCCAAGGCCGATCTCGCCCCCCTGCTCGCCCGCCTGCACGCCTCGGGGGAGTCGGGCTCGATGCTCTTCGGCTTCGGCTCCGGCCAGGACCCCCGGGACGCCACCAAGGTGCTCGGCATTGCCGTCGCCGGCGGCCTGGGCCTCCCCGATCCGGAGGACTACCTCAAGGACGACGCCAAGTCCAAGGAGGCACGCGAGCACTACCAGGCCTACGCGCGGAAGGTCTTCGAGCTGCTGGGTGATCCGCAGCCGGCGCGCGCCGCCGAGGCCGTGATGCGCCTGGAGACCGCTCTCGCCAAGGCCTCGCTGACGCCGGTCGAGCGCCGCGACCCCTACAAGGTCTCGCACCCGATGAAGCGCAAGGAGCTCCAGGCGCTCACCCCCGCCTTCCCGTGGGACGCTTACCTGAACGGAATGGGCGTCGCGAGCCTCGACGACTTCAACGTCACCGAGCCGAAGTTCTTCCAGGCGGTGGCGGCGGAGATCGGCGCGACCCCCCTCGACGACCTCAAGACCTATCTCCGGTTCCACCTGGCGAACGACTTCGCCCCCGACCTCTCCACCCCCTTCGTGCGGGCGAATTTTGACTTCTACGGCACCTACCTGAACGGTGCCAAGGAGCTCTCGCCGCGCTGGAAGCGCTGCGTGCAGTTCATCGACCGCGACCTCGGTGAGGCGCTGGGCGAGGTCTTCGTCCGCCGGATCTTCCCGCCGCAGGTGAAGACCGATACGGAGCGGATGGTGACCGAGATCCGCCACGCCATGGAGAAGCGGATTGAGGAATCCCCCTGGATGAGCGCGGCGACCAAGCAGGCCGCGGTCGTCAAGCTGCACGCGATGCGCGACAAGATCGGCTATCCCGACCGCTGGCGCGACTACTCGGCGCTGGAGGTGCGGCGCGGCGACTTCGCGGGGAACGTCGCGCGGTCGGCGGCCTTCGAGACGCGGCGGGACCTCGCCAAGATCGGCAAGCCGCTCGACCGCGGCGAGTGGGGGATCACGGCGGTGACGGTGAACGCCTACTACAACCCGCCGATGAACGACATCAACTTCCCGGCCGCCGTGCTGATGCCGCCGCTCTACGACCCGAAGATGGACGCCGCCCCCAACTACGGTAATACCGGCGGCACCGTCGGCCACGAGCTGACCCACGGCTTCGACGACGAGGGGAGGCAGTTCGACGCTCAGGGGAACTTGCGCAACTGGTGGACGCCGGCGGACGACAAGGAGTTCCAGCAGCGGGCCGCCTGCGTGATGGACCAGTACGCCCAGTACACGGTGATCGACGACATCAAGATCAACAGCAAGCTCACCTTCGGCGAGGACGTCGCCGACCTCGGCGGGCTGATCCTCGCCTACCTCGCCTGGCAGGAGGAGACCCACGGCCAGAAGCTGGAACCGCGGGACGGCCTGACGCCCGAGCAGCGCTTCTTCGTCGGCTTCGCCCAGTGGGACTGCGGCGGCGACCGCCCCGAGGCCCTGCGCCTGAGCGCCCGTATCAACCCCCACTCGCCGCACGCGGCGCGGATCAACGGCGTGGTCGTGAACATGCCCGAGTTCGACGCCGCCTTCGGCTGCAAGGCCGGGCAGGCGCTGTACAAGGAGCCGGCGAAGGTCTGCCGGGTCTGGTAGGGGGGGAGAGGGGGCGCCGCTCGGGCCTGAAGGCGCCCGCAGGGCGGAAAGTTACCCAGCCTGGGGTGTCAACCCCAGGGGGGAGAGGGCACCCCCCCCCAAGCCCCGCAGGGCCGACAGTTCCGCCGATTCGAAGTGTCGGCCCTTTGGGGCTCTGGAAGGTGGTTTGCGGACCCGGTCCTGGGGTTGACACCCCAGGCTGGGTAACTTACGCCCTGCGGGCGGTCCCCCTTCTCCTTAAGGAGAAGGGGTGAGGGGATGAGGTTCTACTCCCGCACCAGCAAATACTCCGAAATCCCGTGCTTCAGCAGGAACGAGCGGTCGACGCGGAACCCCTTGAGCAGGTTGGTGACCTCGGCGGGGGCGAGGCGCGGCGAGGGGCGCTCGGCGGCGGTGCGCCGCTCGTAGATCAGGTGCTGGTCGTCGTGGATCCGGAAGCGGTAGGGCTGCGCCGGAATGGTCTTGTTGTACGAGATCAGCGCGAAGATCAGCGCGCCGCGGTTGGTGAAGCTCCGGAGCTGCTCGGAGAAGGCGGCGAGCTCCTTGCGCTGGAGGTAGTCGAACAGGTCCCAGGCGAGGATCACGTCGAAGCGCGTCTCCGGCGGGATCGAGAGGAATTCGGCGAAGAAGCCGGGACCCGCGAGGTCGCCCTCTCCGGGGGGCCGGGTGGAGAGGGCGGTATAAAGATCCTCGATGAACAGCTTGCAGCCGAACTGGGAGAGGAACTCGACGTTCGAGCC
>DASWQX010001058.1:0-5562 GCA_036403495.1 Thermoanaerobaculia bacterium | reverse complement strand
CGCCTCGGTCTCTCCCGGGAAGCCGAGCAGGATGTTCCACCCGACCTGCATGCCAGGGTAGTGGGCCCACTTGAGCAGGCGGACGTTGCGTATCATCGTGGTGCCCTTGCGCATCAGGGCCAGGATGTGTGTGTTGAGGCTTTCTATCCCGGGCTGAATCCGGGTGATTCCCGCTCGCGCCATCGCCTTCAACTGGCGCGGTGAGATGTTGGCCTTGACCTCGTAGAAGATCCGGTAGTCGAAGCGGCGCTCGCCGAGAGGCCCGCAGAGCTTCTCGATGTAGCGGTGGTCGATGATGTTGTCGACCGCCTCGAATTTGTTGATGTTGTACCTTGCCGACAGCCTCTCGAGCTGCCCGAGAGCCGCGGCGGGGGACTTCGCGCGGAACTGCATGCCGAGGGCGTTCAGCCCGCAAAACGTGCAGTGCTGCTTCTCGCCCCACCAGCAGCCGCGCGAGGTCTCGAAGAGGAGCCCGGGAGCGGCGTTGCCGAGGACTGCCTGAGGGCCGAGACGGAAGAGGGTTTCGAAGTACTCGTTGTAGTCGGGATCGGGGAGCGAGTCCATACTCTCGATGCGCGGCGGGAGGCCGTTCTCGACCAGCCGGCCGTCGGCCCGGCCGACCACACCGCGCATTCCCAGGGGGGGATCCCCCCGGGCGACGCGCGTCATGAGCTCCGGGAGAAGGTCGTCGGCCTCTCCCACCACCGCGTAGTCGATGAACGGCAGGGCGCGAATGTACTCTCTTCCCATGGTGCCGTCGAAGTTGGCGCCGCCGAAGATGATGAGGATCTCCGGATGCCGCTCCTTGATGCGGCGCGCCAGGGCGAAACCCGCGTTATTCTGCTCGAAGGTCGTGGTGAAGCCGATGATGTCGTAGCGCCCCCAATCAATCGCGGCGATCCAGCGATCGACCCATGCCGGGATCACCTGCTCACGCAGCCTGGTGAGCTCGTGTGAGTCGATCCCCCATTCTTTGACGATCTCGTCGTTAGGAAAGTAGGTGGAAAGATAATCGCCATCCTGCCGCAACTCGTCGAAGGCGCAGGCCGAAAAGAGCCATTCGCCGAGGAGCTGATCCGAGCGCATGATCGAGAGATGCTGGTAGAGGCCGGCACCGAGCTCGGCCGCGAGCTCCAGGTTGAGGTAGAGGACATCGGCTTCGTGACCCGCCCGTCTGACGCAGGACTTCAACAGGCCACATTGGATCGACGGGCGATCCGCCATCGCGAAGGGTACGTTGACAAGGAGGATGCGGCTCGCGCGACCCGCGTCCGTCATCGGCTCTGGGAGCGCTACGGGATGGGACTGGACAATCTGAGCGGACAAGGAAACCTCCTTACTCAGCCGGTGGCTTCGCCTGCTGTAGAAGAATGCAACATAACAAGAATTGAAACGCAATAGACAACGGACAACGAAATTAGAGGGCCATCCCGCGACAGGGCTCGCCTGGTTGCAGGCGCCAATGGCTCCTTCGAGGAGCTGACAGAGTAGAATCAGGCTCAGGCTCCCCATGAACCCCGACGTCGCCGCCGCAATTCCGAGGCTGGTCGAAGCCGATGCCCTGCCGCCGGCGGTGGCGCCGCGCCTGCTGCGGGTGGCGCGGGGCGAGCTGCTCTCGGTGCACTGGGAGCTGCGGGCGCTGCTCTACCTGGGGGTGCTGCTGGTCACCGGCGGCGTCGGGCTGCTGGTCAAGGAGAACCTCGACCGCATCGGGCCGGTGGTGATCGCCTTCCTGATCGGGCTCGCGGCGGCGGCGGCGCTCGCCTGGGTGATCCGCGTGGCGCCCCCCTTCTCGTGGCTTGAGGTGCCGTCTCCCAACCTGGCCTTCGACTACATGCTGCTGCTGGGCGTGCTGCTGGCCGCGGCCGATCTCGCTTATGTCGAGGTCAAGCTCACGCTGCTGGGGACCGACTGGTCCTGGCACCTGCTGATCGTCGCCCTCTTCGCGGGGATCGCCGCGTTCCGTTTCGACTCGCGGATCGTCTTCTCCCTGGCGCTTTCGACTTTGGCGGCCTGGCGCGGCGTTTCGGCGGCGCGGTTCGGCACCGACCTCTGGTTCCGGGACGGCGGCGCCGCCGTGCGCTGGAACGCGGTCGCCTGCGGCGCGCTCTTCGCCCTCCTGGGGCTCACCCTCAAGCAAACCGGCCGCAAGGCCCACTTCGAGCCGGCGGCGGTCACCCTGGGGTGGTTGCTGATCCTCGGCGGTCTGGCCTCCGGAATGAGTGTGACCGGCGTGTGGGGCTACTGGGCGGTGGGGCTCCTGATCGCCGGCGGTGCCCTGGCGGCCGGGGCGTTCTACGTCCGGCGCTTTCCGCTCTTCGCCTTCGGGGTCGTCGCCGCCTACGCGGCGCTCAGCCGGCTGGCGATGGGAAGCGTCAGTGGATTCGACATGGGGTGCTTCTGGTTCTTCATCACGCCGATCCCGGTGATCGCCGCGCTGTTCCTGGTGCAGCGCCGGATGAGGGAGCCGGCGTGAACCCGGAGGTCGCGCTGGCCGACCGCCACGCCGCGGTCCGGGACGCCGCCCGCGGCTGGCGGCGGGCGGGGGTGATCGATGACACCGCCCTCGCGGTGATCGACGCCGCCTATCCCGACGGCCGCCAGGGTGTCGGCCCGGTATTCCGCGTTCTCCTGTTCCTGTTCACGCTGATCTCGATCAACGGCGCGGTCGGATTCTTCGCCATGATGTTCGGACGCCCGCTGGAAGCCCTGCCGATGCTCCTTCTCGTCTTCGGCCTTGGGCTGATCGCCGCCACGGAGGTTCAGATCACCGGCATGCGGCGGGCTCTGGGGGGCGTCGAAGCCGCCACGTCGCTCGTGGGGATCGGATATCTGACCGGTGCCGTCGCCTGGCTCTGCTTCGAGAAGATCAAGATGCAGGACGACCGCGCGATGGCCGCCACACTCCTCGCCGCCGCGATCCTGCTGGTCCTGGCGGCGTGGCGGTGGGGATATCCGCTCTATGCGGGCCTGGCGATGGCGGCGCTGCTCGGATGCCTCTCCTTCCTGCCGTCCGGCCGGCTGCTCTGGATCGGGGTGCCGCTCTTGACGGCGCTCCCTTTGACGCGGCTGGCGGACTCGGGGCGGCTGCCCCCCGCGCACCGCGCCTCCTGCGCCGCGGCCCTCGCGGTCGGGCTGGCCGGGCTCTATGTCGCGGTCCACTACGGATCGTTCGACTTCGGGCTGATCGAAGACTTCCGCAAGGGCTGGGGAGCCCCGCCGTCCTCCCCGGACAGTGCGCTCCGCTGGCTTTCGATCGCCGCCACGGTGCTGGTGCCGGCGATCTATCTCGCGATCGGGCTCCGCACGCGCCGCTGGGTCTTCCTGATCCTCGGGATCGGGACGGCGGCCGCCTCGCTCGTCACCCTGCGCTGGTACGTCCATCTGGCGCCTCTCTGGGTGATCCTGACCCTCGCCGGAGCCGCCCTGGTGGGCATGGTATTCGCCCTGCGGCGCTACCTCGATTCCGGCCCGGGACAGGAGCGGTACGGCTACACCGCCGAGCCGCTGTTCGAGGACGCCGGCCGGCGCCGGATGCTGGAGGCCGGCGCCGCCGTGCTGTCGCTGTCGCCCGAGGCCCGCCCGGTCCACGAGGAGCCCAAGCTCACCGGGGGTGGGGGCTCGTTCGGCGGCGGCGGGTCGAGCAGCGATTTCTGACCGGGCGGCTCAGAAATTCAAAGTCACAGCACCTTAGCTTGTGATGAGGTCGTCTTTTCGACGATCTCATCGAAGCTTGAGCCCTACACCACCGCGCCTGGATCTCCCGCCGTCGGGGAGCCGCGCTCCTCCCGCTGGAACGCCGGGGATTTTCTTGCCCCTCCCATCAAATCGAATCACCAGATAGGGAGAAGCTAATGAAAAGACTTTCCGTTTCCGCGATCGTCCTCTTCGCCATTCTCCTCGCCATGCCGGTCCTGGCGGCCGACCGTGCCATCACCAACGGTATCGACCTCTGGCGGACCCCGGGGGACGGCACCACCTTCGCCGATTTCTCCAAGCAGTCGATTCCCGCCGGCTTCTTCTGCAACAAGTCGGAAGCCTTCACCGGCAAGATCGTCTTCCACGGCGTTCCGGTCGCTACCGGGCAGCCGGGCGCCCTGGGCGCCACCGACACCATCGTCCAGCGCCTCGACAACGCCGTCTTCAACAAGCGGGGCGTGGCCACCACGCGCATCCAGGTCAGGGCCATGCAGTTCGCCAGCGTGGCGCCGGTCCAGACCGCTTGCGGCCTGTACAACGCGTTCGTGAAGCTCGACGGCGAGCAGCCGGTCACCACCATGCGCATCGTGCGCGACAACGAGAAGGGGGGGCGCTTCTTCGCCCCGATCTTCGTCAACATCAAGATGACCTTCGAGCCGGTCGGCCGCACCACGACCGAGGCGCTCGAGCTGCGCAAGTCCCTGCGCTTCCCCCCGGCGAAGCTCGCCTTCTGGTCCTCCGACCGGGTCAACGCCCCGGCCGCCAACGGCTTCGTGAAGGTGGACACCGACGGTGACGGAGCGGCCGACACCTACCTGCCGGGCATCTCGAACTTCGCGGCCGGCCGGGCGTCTTCGCTCGAGAAGCTTGCCCAGCAGCCGATCTACACTGATACTTCGACCTGCCACGTCGAGGACGAAGGGCAGCACTGCCCCGTGGCCTACTAGCTCATCCCCTGCTTCGTGAGCCGGCGGCGCTGGCACTTTTGGGCCGCCACCGCCGGCCATTTTCGGGTTCCCTCCTCAAGCCGCCGCCGGCTTCGTGATCCCCAGATAGGGTGGCGGACTGAAGCCGGGGAAGACGTCGGCGACCTTGGTGTTCCCCAGACGCCGCTCCACCACCTCGGAGAGCACGGTGCGGAAGTCGGTGGTGATCGCCAGGTCCCCCGGGCCGTAGAGCTGCTCGGTGGCCAGGCCGGGCCAGTCGCCGTAGACCTTGCCGCCGGCGACGCCGCCGCCGAGGAGGAACATGCAGTTGCCGTGGCCGTGGTCGGTGCCGCCGGAGGCGTTCTCCTTCACCCGGCGGCCGAACTCGCTCATCGTCACCACGGTGACGTGGGCCATGCGGTCGGCGAGGTCGGTGTAGAGCGCTTGGAGGCCGGCGGCCAGGTCGGCCAGGTTGTCGGCCAGCGTGCCGGTCGTGGCGCCCTCGGCCGAGTGGGTGTCCCAGCCGCCGATGTCGACGCAGGCGACCTCCAGCCCGAGATCGGCGCGGATGAGCTGCGCCACCTGCTCCAGCCCCTTGCCGAAGTCCGAGTCCGGATAGGTGGCACCGTTCTGCGGCTGGTAGGCGCCGGGATTGGCGCCGGCCAGCAGGGAGACCGCCGCGAAGGTCTGTTTCGCTTGGCCGTCGAGGAAATCGCCACTGGGGTAGAGCGAGGCGAGGCTCGCCTGGAAGCTGGCGAGCTCGGTCTGCCCGAGCCCCTTGAGGTGGAAATCGGCGATCGATTGCAGCGCGGTGGGAGGCACCGGGCCGCGCAGGGAGGCCTGCGCGATGTGGCCGATCCCCACGGCGCGGAAGGGAGAGCTGTTGCCGGTGTCGAGCGTCGAGAGGTGGCGGCCGATCCAGCCGGTGGTCAGCGAC
>DASWQX010001057.1:0-2887 GCA_036403495.1 Thermoanaerobaculia bacterium | reverse complement strand
CCTCGCGGGCATCGCCTCGCGCATACGATCCATAGAGGAGGAGCCCGCGGAAGCGCTCCCCATAGAAGTTCCGCAGCCCCGCTTCGAGCTTCCGGACCGCTTCCTGGAGTGTGGGAGGGAGGTGTTCCATCGAGTCGATTGTAGAATACCCCCCATGACCATCGCCACCCCACCCTCGCACGCCGCCCGTCCCCGCACCGTCCGCGCTCCCCGCGGGTCCGAGATCTCCTGCCGCGGATGGCAGCAGGAGGCCGCTCTGCGGATGCTGATGAACAACCTCGACCCCGACGTGGCCGAGCGGCCGGAGGAGCTGGTGGTCTATGGCGGCTCGGGGAAGGCGGCGCGGAACTGGGAATGCTTCGAGGCGATCGTCGAGACGTTGCGGCGGTTGGGGGACGAGGAGACGCTGCTCGTCCAGTCCGGCAAGCCGGTGGCGGTGTTCAAGACCCACGCGGAGGCGCCGCGGGTGCTGATCTCGAACTCGATGCTGGTGCCCCACTGGGCCACCGCCGACGAGTTCCGCCGGCTGGAGGGGCTCGGGCTCACGATGTACGGCCAGATGACCGCCGGCTCGTGGATCTACATCGGCACCCAGGGGATCCTCCAGGGGACCTACGAGACCCTCGCCGAGGCCGCCCGCCAGCATTTCGGCGGCTCGCTCGCCGGCCGGCTCACCGTCACCGCCGGCCTCGGCGGCATGGGGGGGGCCCAGCCGCTCGCGGTGACCATGAACGAGGGGGTCTGCCTGGTCGCCGAGGTCGACCGCTCGCGCATCGAGCGCCGGCTCGCCACCCGCTATCTCGACACCGTGGCGCCCGACATCCCAACCGCCGTCGAGCGGGCGCTGGCGGCGCGCGACCGCCGCGAGGCGATCTCGATCGCCGTCGAGGCGAACGCCGTCGATCTGCTGGAACACCTGGTGGCGATCGGACTGGTTCCGGACGCCTTGACCGATCAGACCTCCGCCCACGATGCCCTGCAGGGGTACGTGCCGCATGGGATCTCGTTCGCCGAGGCCCTCCGCCTGCGGCAGGACGATCCGAAGGCGTACATCGAGCGCTCCATGGCCTCGATGGTGGCCCACGTGCGCGCCATGCTCGCCCTCCAGGAGCGGGGGGCGGTCACCTTCGACTATGGCAACAACCTGCGCGGGCAGGCGCTGGCGGCGGGGGAGACGCGCGCCTTCGAGATCGGTGGCTTCGTGCCGCTGTTCATCCGGCCGCTCTTCTGCGAGGGGAAGGGGCCGTTCCGCTGGGCCGTGCTCTCCGGCGATCCGGAGGACCTGGCGGCGACCGACGAGGCGATCCTCGCGACGTTCCCTGAGGACGCGGCGCTGGCGCGCTGGATCCGCCTGGCCCGCGAGCGCGTCGCCTTCCAGGGGCTGCCGGCGCGCATCTGCTGGCTCGGCTACGGCGAGCGTGCTAAGGCGGGAAAGGTGTTCAATGACCTCGTGGCGTCCGGCAAGGTGAAGGCGCCGATCGTGATCGGCCGCGATCATCTCGACTGCGGCTCGGTCGCGTCCCCGAACCGCGAGACGGAGGGGATGCGCGACGGCTCGGACGCGATCGGTGACTGGCCGATCCTCAACGCGATGCTCAACGCGGTCAACGGCGCGACGTGGGTCTCCGTCCATCACGGCGGCGGGGTGGGGATCGGCTACTCGCTCCACGCCGGGATGGTCATCGTGGCCGACGGCACCGAGGCGGCGGCGCGGCGGCTGGAGCGGGTGCTGACGGGCGATCCCGGCATGGGGGTCGTGCGTCACGCCGACGCCGGCTATCCGGAGGCGATCGCCTGCGCCCGTGAGCGCGGCGTGGACCTGCCGATGTCCTCCCAGTGAAGTTTTTCGCCCGTGCGCCGGAGGGCCCGGGGTCCGCGGAAGCCCCGTTCCGCCGCGAGCCGGCCTGGCTGGCGGGGGTGGAGCTCCTCCTGGTCGGCGGGCTGGTGGCCTCGCCGCTGCTGGAGGACGCCTGGGCGGCCCTCCTCCTGTTCCTCCTCTCCCTTGTCTGGCTCGGGACGCGAACGTCCCGGGAACGGCGGATCGCCGGTCCGATCCTGGCGGTGGCGGCGGTGGCGCTGATCGCTGGCTGGGCGGCCGACCGCTTCGAGCGCCCGGCGCGCGCCGAGCGCATCCGCGAGACGCGGCGGGAGTACGCGGAGCTCTGGAAGGACCTGCGGGGGGAGGCCCACGAGGCGGTGTCCGTCCTCCACGTCCCCGCGGAGACGCCGCAAGCCCGCCTGCAAGCCTTCAGCCGGCTCTCGCGGATCGAGATCGGCGAGGGCAAGGGGCGGCGAGCTCTGCTGCTGCTCGATCCGGATGGCGTGCCGGTGGCCTGGGCGGGGGAGGGGCTGCTCCACGAGCTGCCGCAGGAGCTGCCGCGCCAGGGCCCGTTCTACCGGGCGAGCTTCAGCGCCGTCACCCTGCTGGTGTTCGAGCCGCTCGGCGACTCGCGCCGCCCCTGGCGGGTGGCGGCCGGCGTCAGCTTCCCCACGGACACCCTGCCGTTCCCTCGCGCCCGCGCGGCGCGCTGGTCGTTGGTGGACACGCCGGCTCAGGCGGTGCCCGGCACCGATCTGGTGACCCTCGCGGGAGCTCCGGTCCTCGTCGTGCAGCGCACCCCGGAGCCGCCGGAGCCGCCGGGCGGCTCGCTGGCCGACCGCCTGGCCTGGGCGGCCTTGGGGCTGGCGTTCCTCACCGTGGCGGTGCTGCGCGGGCTCCGTCTGGTACTCCCCGGCGGCGGCCCCCTGCTCGCCGGCGAGCGCGTGGCGGGCCGGGTCAGCCCTGTGGCTCTGGGCGGCCTGATCGCGCTGGGAGGGGCGGTGGCGGTGCCGCCGCGCGCGCTGGCCGTGCTGCTCGCCGGCCTCGCCGTCTCGGCTCTCGGGCTGC
>DASWQX010001056.1:0-3825 GCA_036403495.1 Thermoanaerobaculia bacterium | reverse complement strand
GCGGTACTCGCGGTCCGCTTGGGATGTCAGGCCGCTGTTCAGGTAGAGGTCGCCCAAGGTCACCCGGGCCTCGGGCATCTCCTGATCGCTCAGCGCCTCGTCATAGGCGGCGATGGCATCGGCGACGAGCCCGGAGTGGGCGTAGGCTGCGGCGGTCAGGAGCAGGCGGCTGGCCTGGTCCAGGGCAAGCGCGGCGATCCGGTCCAGGCTTGCCCGTATGCTTTTCTGATCGGCAGCCGACAAAAGTTGGATCTTGTAGGCCTGACGGACCTGCAGCATCGAAGCGGCCAGGGTCTGCCGGGAACCGAGCTTCAGGAAGAGCGGCTTTTCGGGTTCCAGAGCAGGCCACTTGCCGGACGGAATCCAAGCGCAGACGTCGAGATCGCGCCAGGGACCCGAACCGCGGCCACATTGGACGTCGGCGGCGGGTATTCGGATCGAGGTTTCGACCGGTCCTCGAAGCTCGATCTCGTATTCGACGGCATCGGGCACGCGGGTCCAGACGAGGCGAGGATAGGCATCGATCACCGCGGTATCGCGGGGGCTCAAGAGAATGGGCCCGAGCCCCATCTCCACATTCCGGGTCTCCAACTCGAGCAACAGCGCGCCGTTCCTGGGAAGGATTCTTCCGGCATACGAGGTCAGGTTTCGATAGGAGCTCTCCGGGAGGGGAAGGCCCTGCCCGCAGCCCGTTGCGTCGAAGACCCAATCCCGTGGGCCCGTGAGGCTCACCAGCCGCTCCGTCGAGCAGATCAAGGTCATCTGAGCGCCGGCGGGCACGTGCACGATCTCTCCCCGGCGGATGACCTGACGCTGCGCCGCACGGCGTATCGAATGAAACTCCGCCCGGCTTGGCGAGAAGAGAGTCACCTGGCCTTCGATTTGGGTCAGGACGGCGGTCAGCTCCACAGGTTTCTGCGCAGTGCTCTGGCTCGCCAGGAGAAAGAGGACGATTCCGAGCCGGGACCGCCCGAGATCGATCATGGCCATGGCGCACATCCATGTTTCTTCGCCAGGAGCGTGGCATCCTTCGCGAACGAGCTGAGGAGACGGGAATCCAGGCCTTCGAATCTCCGCAATGCCGGGCAGACCTCGGAAGAATGGCCGGCCGCCGACTGAGCGGCAGCCAGCCAGTACGCGGCCTCGCCCTTCCCGGCAACGTCGGCGGGAGGATAGAGCGAGAGAGCCGTGTCCAGGCGCCGGATCGCTTCATCCGGATGCCCCTCGGCGAGTGCCGTTCTGGCGAGGTTCTTGTGGAGCTTCGCCAGAGTGCGGTCACGCGTCAAGCCGGCTTCGAAAGCCTTGCGAGCCTCGGCCGGACGATCGAGATCCAGGTAAACGTTGCCGAGCTCGTTGTAGGCGTTCGCATAGTCCGGATCGATTTCGATCGCCCGCCGCAGGCTCAAAATAGATTCCTCGTAACGCTTCTTGAGCGCGAGCAGACATCCGAGATTGAAATGATGGACAGCTTCCCCGGGCGCGGCTCGCACTGCCGCCTGGGCATGTTCGAGGGCCGCTTCATCGTCCCCGAGCTTCTGGTCCACGATCGCCAGATTTCCCAGCGCCGGCGCGTTGCCCGGGTCGAGATCCAGAGCGGAACGAAAGGATTTTCGAGCTTCCTCCATCCTGCCGATCCCCAGCAGGCCGATCCCTTCGTTGGTAAGCCGTGTCCCCTCGGAGGCGCGGCTCTCCCGCAGCCAGCCCGCGGCGAGGATCAGGATCAGCGCGAGAGCCACGGCAACACCCGCAAGAAGAGCCGCGCGGCGAGCCCAGACCGTCGAACGCGGCGCGAAGAGCATCCCGTCCTGACTGCGCAGAAAGAGGGCCGGCGTCGCCCAGGCTCCATCCTCGGGCTCTGCCCGCTGGATCGCAAGGCGCCCCTCGGTCACCGCCGCTTCGATGGGATCTCCAGCCGTCAGCCGCTGATAGAACATGCGGCTGAAGGCCACCGCCGCGAGGTCCGACACCGGCCCGCTCATCGCCACGACGGCGGGAACTCCGCCCATCACCAGGGACGAGGCGACGCCGGCGAATGGGTTCGATCCTCGCTCTCCCGCCGCCTCCGCTGTATGGCAGGCGTTGAGGATGACGAGGCGCAGCGACTCGAAATCGTGGAGCAACTGGGCGAGGCGGCGCCCTTCCAAGACCTGGCCGCCGCCGTCGCTCCGCTCGAAGACGAGCGCCCCCTCGCCGTTCCCCGCGTCGAACGACCCATGCCCCATAAAATGGAGGATGTGAAAGGGCGCCGCAAGTAGGGCTTGCCGCATCTCCTCCACTCCCCCGCTCTGCAAGAACACGATTTCGACCTTTTTCTCCTGCCCTTTCCAGGCCGCTTCGAGATTCGCGCGCTCGCGCTCGACTGCGAGCGGGGGGCCATCCGTCGGGCTCGCCGCCACGGCGAGGATGCGGAGCCGTCTGGGCCGCGCGATCGCCGGCCGCCGTTCGCGATGGGCGTCGAGCGAACGGACGACGGGGGTGCGCCGGCTGAGACCGAGAAAATCCTCCGTCTCAGGCCGGCAGAGGAGCTCCCAAGGGAGTTTCTGGAGAGCACCGGCTTCAGCGCGTCTCGGATCGATCGCAATATCGATCCGTAGGCCCTGAGTGCGCCCCCGCAGGCTTCCGAGGCAGGCATGGAAGAGGCTGGAGACTTCGCCCGTGAACAGCGCCCGGAACAGCTCTCTTCCCGCATCGAGGGGTGCCTCCTGCGGCGCGGCGGACCTCGGGACGAGGTCCCGGCTCACCCCCGTCCGGCCCGATTCAGTGTTCGTCCCCGAGGGATCGAAGATCCGCGGGAGTTGAAACGTGCCTTTCCCTTCCCCTTGTGGCGACCGCACGGACACGGCGAATGAGCCCACTGTCGCGGGCTCGATCCGCACCGAGAATGTCTCATATTTCATGCGGCTCAGTGTTTCGAGGTCTTCCCCGGCCGCACGTAGGCCAGCGGTAGGTTCATGTCGAAGGCCTGTTGGCTGAAGGAGGGATGCTGCTCCCCCGCCGTCTCTTCCGGCACCTTGGCCTGAAGGTAGTCGACGAGCTCGCCGGCGGTGACCACCCCATCGGCCGGGTTATCGTCCGCGGCACCGGCGAGGCCGGCGAGGATCGAATAGGTGAAGACGCCATGCCCGAGCTTCGTCGTCTCCAGCGAATTCTCGTGGGCCTGGCTCGCCGTCACCACCAGCCGGCCTTTCTTGCCCGCCAGCACTTCGAGGTATTTGTTGAAGAAGTTGAGATTCTTTCCATCCTTCGGGCCGCCCCGGTCGAGCGCCGCGCCGCTGTGGCAGGTGTCGGCGAAGATCAGGATGCGCTGGGCGCGAATGGTGTAGTCCATGACGTTGCCGAGATCCCACATCGGGATCGCCGTTCCGCCGAGGTTGCCCGGCTCGGAGTCGTGGGTCAGGAAAAAGTAGTTGTCGGGATTCACGGCATCCTGCACACCGTGGCCGGCGAGGAAGATCAGGACCATGTCCTCCGGCTGCGTCGCCGCCAGGAAGCTGAAGAGGGCCGTGCGGACCCCCTCGTGGGTGGCGCGCTGATCGCTGAGGAACCGCACGCGTTCGGGGCGGAAGTTCCCCTTTTCGATCAGGAAATCGCGGACTGCCTCCGCGTCGCGGTCGGCATAGCGCAGATTGAGGCCATCCGCCTTGTAGTCGGAGATCCCGATGACGACCGCCCACTTTTCGCCGATCACCGCGGTGGGCGTGTTGGGAGCCCGCCGGAAAATCCTATACGTCGAGCGGGAGAGGGCCGTATAACCGTGCATCACCTCGACGTCCAACCGGTTCTGACCCAGCTTGAGCTCCACGTTGCTTTCCAGCGTTGGAGCGC
>DASWQX010001055.1:0-6964 GCA_036403495.1 Thermoanaerobaculia bacterium | reverse complement strand
CGAGGGGGACCAGCAGCAGGCAGGCGAGCCAGCGATACGGCTTCCGCCCGTCTCGAAACGAGAGCGTCACGAGCGCGATCACCCAGACGGCGTTCGCCGTCAGCCAGACCAGGTGGACCCCGGAAATCCAGCGCAGGACAGGACTCCCGGCCACTCCCTGCGCGGTCCGCACCCAGGCCTGCCGGAGGTTGGCGAAGCGGCCGTTCAGCGTCAGGCCGTAGGGGTTGTCGACCAGCGAGCCGTGAAAGAAATAATAGGTCTGATCGATTCCCAAAAGGGTTTCGAAAGCCTCGATCTTCACCCTCGCCAGCCCGCCCGGGAAGGACCAGGCCGCCCGCACGTACTCGGCGCGCAGCTTCGCGTAGTCGAGCCGGATCGACTTGTCCACCGGGCTCGCCGCATCCCAGAAGATGAAACCGATGTCTCCGGGGCGATAGCCGACGAGGCCGGCCGGATCGCGCACATGGCTCTCCGTCCAGGGCAGCCGGTGGCAGACGGCGCGGTCGGCGGCGCAGAGCCCCACCAGGTCGATCGCCATGATCTGCGAGTCGGGGTGCAGCTTCTCGACGTGGAAGAGGGCATCGATCAGCGGGTTGATCGCCAGGCAGAGCACCAGCGGCAGCGCCGCGAGGGGGGCCGCGGTCCGCCAGGGGCTCCCGCTCCGCCGAACGCCCCACCCGATCGCCAGCCCCGCCAGGGGGAGGACTACGATCGCGTTGTGGCGGACCAGCCCGAGCAGGGTGACGCAGGCGACGAGCCCGGCCACCCTACCCCGCGTCGGCCCGCGACGGTAGAGGTCCAGGGCGAGCGCGCCGATCCAGAGGAGGAGGATCGCCGCCCAGGCGTCCTTCCAGAGGGTCATCAGGTAGAAGGCCAGCGGGCTCAGCGGCACCAGCAGCGCCAGAAGCACCAGGAACGACAGCCAGCCGGCCCGGCGCGGCGGCAGGCCTTCGCGGAAGAAGCCGAGGACCCCGGTCGCCAGGGCGCGCACTCCGAACACGCCCGCCAGGCACTGGCCGAGCATCAGCAGGCCGAGCGCGCCTCCCAAACCGAGCGTGACCTTGATGGCGATCGCCAGCAGCGGCGGCTGCCAGTCGTTGTAGTGGCCGGTGAGCGCCTGGCCATATTGCAGGATGGAGTCCTGCGACATCAGGCCGGGGAAGAACACGCGCCAGAGGACGAGCGCGACGAGCGCGGTGAGGTAGTCGGGGACGCGTTCCTTCCGGATCTCCATTCGCGACTTTGATATCCTCTTGAAAGATTGAGCGGGCGCGATTCCAGGAAGAAGACCATCGAACCCGCGACGCGTCAAGGCGAGTATTCCCGGGGGGCCCAGCGGGAATGGCTCGGCCTCGCTCTCCTCCTCGCCGCCGGGCTCCTCCTCCGGCTCGCGTTCGTAACGGCCTTCCCCACCCGGCCGGTCTCCGATTTCAGCGCCCTGGTCCAGTTCGGTCTCCTGATGCGCGACCGCTCGGTGGTCGAGGGGGGGTTCTACTGGGATCTCCTGAGCGCCGGCCTGCCGCTTATCCTCTCCGTCCTCTTCCGCCTCTTCCCGGACTCTCCCGAGACCGCGGCCCGCCTCGCGACCGCGATCGCCACGGGACTCCTGCCGGCCCTTCCGTACCTGCTCTGGCGCGGCGTCCAGCCGCGCTGGGTGCGCCTCCTGGCGGGGGGCCTGCTCGCCCTCTGGCCCGGCCAGATCCTTTTCTCCGGCGTGGTCGCCCAGGACAACTGGGTCCTGGTCCCCGTGGTCGCCCTCGGGGCGCTGGCGGTGCGAGCCGTGGCCGGCCGCCGGGGCTATCCGATGGCGGCGGGCCTGCTGTACGCGCTCGGGGTGGCGTTCCGCCAGGAGATGCTGGTCGTGCTCCTCCCCCTGCTGCTCGCCGCGGCCCTCGGCGCCCGCGGGGAAGGGCCCTGGCGGTGGCGGCGGGCGCTCGCCCTCGGCGCGATCGCCGCCGGCGTGCCGCTGCTCCTCCTCGCCCTCCAGCGCCAGGCGGCCAGCGGGCGCTTCGCCCTCACCTCGAAGCACAGCGGGCTCGCCATCCTGGGGGCCTACATCCCCGGCTCGACCGCCGACGGCTGGGCGGATCCGATCCCCTACGTCGCCGCCGTCGAGCCCGCCCTGCTGGACGACCTGGAACAGGTGCGGCGCCAGGCCGCCAGGCTCGCGCTACGGGAAGCCCTGAAGCGGCCCGGTTTCCACGCCGCCCGCATCGCCGCCTTCACGCTCGATGCCACGGTGAGCAGCGAGACGGCCAACCTGATCTGGAGCCTGGTGTCGCCGGACCTCTTTCCCCCCTCCGAGCAGCCGCGCGCCCTGGCCTTCGGGCGCGCCGCGCAGGAGCCTCTCCGCAACGAGATGGCGATCCTCCTGGCGCTGTTCCTCGCCGCGCTGCTCCTCGCCCGGCGGAACCCCGCGGTCTGGATCCTCTGCGCGGCGATCGCCCTCAAGATCGGCCTCCATGCCTTCACCGTCTCGCAGGGGCGGTACTTCCTGGCCAGCACCTCCCTGCAGATCCTGGTGATCGCCCTCGGCGCCAGGGAGGCCGCGCGCCGCTCGTCACTGCGCCCCGCGGCGGCCGTCCTCGCCGGCTGCGGAGCCTTCGCCGCCGGAGTGCTCTTCGTCGCCCCCCGCGCCGTGGCACGGGTGCGGGCGCGCGACGTCGACCCGCCGCGCACCTACCGCTTCAGCCTCAGCTTCGCCCCGGGGGAGCCGAAGAGCCTCGACTGCACGGTCGGGCCGGGCCGGCTCACCGCGCTGTCGCAGAACGGCGCCACGCTGGAGACATACGACGTCGATCCCTCCCCCGGCGAGACCGCCGTCGCGGACTGCGTCTTCCGGGCCCCGGCGCCGCGCGTTCCGCTGATCCTCCGCCTCCTCGATCCGTACGCTCCCGGCGGCCTTCCCGGGCGGATCGTGCAGCGGGTGACGGTGGACGGCCGGGACGTTTTCGTCCACGATGTCGCCGCGGAAGCGGGGAGCGGCTGGACCGAGATCCCGCTCGCTCCGGCCGCCCCGGGGGCACGGAGGACGCTCCGGATCGAGCTGGCGGCGGTCCGGCCCGATCCCGGAGCCGCCTGGGGACGGGCGAGCGTGACCTCCTTCAGCCTCGCTCATCAGGAGAAGGGACGATGATCCTCGACACGATAGCCGCAGCCCCCGACCGGCACGATCCTGCCGAGGAACAGTATCGGAGCGAACGCACCGCCCACTGGGACGCCGTCGCGCGCCACTGGGGGCGCCGCCCCGGCCTGGCCGGCGCCTACCACCGGCGCCTGGAGCGCGTCTACCGCTTCCTCGTCCCCCCGGGAGCCCGGGTGCTGGAGATCGGCTGCGGCGCGGGCGACCTGCTGGCGGCGCTGGCCCCCGCGACCGGAGTGGGCGTCGACCTCTCGCCCGAGATGGTGCGGCTGGCCGCCGAGCGCCACCCCGGCCTCCGCTTCCTCCAGGCCGACGCCCACGAGTTGCCGGACCTGAAGGGCCTCGCCGAGGGAGAGCCGTTCGACGTCGTCATCCTCTCCGATCTGATCAACGACGCCTGGGACGTCCAGCGGCTGCTCGGCCGGCTCGCTCCCCTCACCCATCGCCGGACGCGGGTGATCCTCAACTTCTACAGCCGCCTCTGGGAGCTGCCGCTCGCCGTCGGCGCGCGGCTGGGGCTCGCCCGGCCGGTGCTGTTCCAGAACTGGCTCACCGTCGCCGACGTCAAGAACCTCCTCCGCCTCGCCGGCTTCCAGCCGGTCCGCAACTGGCAGGAGGTGCTCCTGCCGCTCCCCATCCCGCTGCTGGCGCCCTTCGCCAACCGCGTCCTGGCACGCCTCTGGCCCTTCCGCCACCTCTGCCTGAGCAACTTCCTGGTCGCCCGGCCGGCCACCCGGCCGCTCCCCGAAGAGCCCATCGTCTCGGTGGTCGTGCCGGCACGCAACGAGGAGGGGAACATCGCCAACATCCTCGCCCGCACCCCCGAGATGGGGGCCGGCACCGAGCTGCTGTTCGTCGAGGGGCACTCCAAGGACGGCACCTGGGCCGCCATCCAGCGCGAGATCGCCGCCCACCCGGAGCGGCGGGCGCGCGCCTTCCAGCAGACCGGCAAGGGCAAGGGGGACGCCGTGCGCCTGGGATTCGCGGAGGCGACCGGCGACGTGCTGATGATCCTCGATGCCGACCTCACCGTCCCCCCCGAGGACCTCCCCCGCTTCTACGAGGTGCTCCGCTCCGGGCGCGGCGAGTTCGTCAACGGCGTGCGCCTCGTCTACCCGATGGAGAAGGAGGCGATGCGCTTCGCCAACCTCCTCGGCAACAAATTCTTCAGCCTCGCCTTCTCCTGGCTCCTCGGCCAGCCGATCAAGGACACCCTCTGCGGCACCAAGGTCCTCCGCCGTCCCGACTACGAGACCCTGGCCGCCAACCGCGCCTACTTCGGCGACTTCGACCCCTTCGGCGACTTCGACCTCCTCTTCGGCGCCGCCCGCATGAGCCTGGAGATCGTCGAGGTGCCGGTGCGCTACCGCGAGCGCACCTACGGCGAGACCAACATCCAGCGCTGGAGCCACGGCTGGCTGCTGCTCAAGATGTGCGCCTTCGCCGCCGGACGGATCAAGTTCATCTGAGGGCCGCCCCGGTGAGGAGCCTCCAGCGCTGGCTCGAGCACCCGCTGACCCGCGGCCTCGACATCGACGATCCGCGCACCACCCACCTGCGCCGCCGCATCCTGGCCGGCAAGCCCTTCCTGCGCCGGATCTACGAGGAGTGGTACCGGGCGATCGCCGCCTCCCTCCCGCCCGGACCCGAGCCGGTGCTGGAGCTCGGCTCGGGCGCCGGCTTCCTGGCCGACTTCGTCCCCGGCCTGGTGCGCTCCGAGATCTTTCTGACTCCCGGGATCGACCTGGTCCTGGACGGCCTCGCGCTCCCCTGCGCGCCCGGCGCCCTGCGCGGGATCGCGATGACCAACGTCCTCCACCACCTGCCGCGCCCCCTCGCCTTCTTCGCCGAGGCCGCCCGCGCCGTCCGCCCCGGCGGCGTGGTGACGATGATCGAGCCCTGGGTCACTCCCTGGTCGCGCTGGGTCTACACGCGCTTCCATCACGAACCGTTCCTGCCGGAGTCTCGGGAATGGGAGATCCCCGCCGGCGGCCCCCTCTCGGGAGCCAACGGGGCCCTCCCCTGGATCCTCTTCCATCGCGACCGCGAGCGCTTCGAAAGCGCGGCGCCGCAGTGGCGCCTGCGCTCGATCGCGCCGCTCATGCCCCTGCGCTACCTGGTCTCCGGCGGCATCTCGTTGCGGGCCTTGGCCCCCGCCGCCAGCTACCCCCTCTGGCGCGGCCTCGACCGCGCGCTCGCCTCCCGGGCTGCCATGTTCGCCCACGTCGTGCTCGAACGGAGAGGCGCGTGAGCGGCGACCCCCTCATCCGCCGCCTCGGCCGTCTGGCCACCCGGGCGCTCCTCGCGCCGGGGATCCGCGATCTCCCCGGGGTCCGCGCCCTCTATGCCCGCCTCTACGTGTTCGGCAAGACCCTGGCGGAGCCGCGCGAGCGCCGCTTCCTCCGCGAGCAGGCTGAGCCAGGCATGGTGATCTTCGACGTCGGCGCCAACATCGGCTTCTACACCCTGCTCCTCGCGAAACGAGTCGGCCCCAGCGGCCGCGTCCACGCCTTCGAGCCCGACCCCCTGAGCTTCGCCATCCTGAGCCGCCGCGCCCGCCGCCCCAACGTCGAGCTCAACCCCACGGCCGCCGGCGACCGCACCGGCCGCATCACCCTCTTCACCCACCGCTCGAACCGCGCCGACAACCGCGTCCACGATTCGCTGGGGGGCGAGACCGCGGAATCGGTGGACGTCCGCCTGACCACCCTGGACGACTATTGCGCCGCGCGAGGAATCGACCGGATCGACGCCGTGAAGATGGATATCCAAGGCGCCGAAGTGGCGGCGCTGACCGGCTTCCGGAAGGAGCTGGGACGTCTCAAGCCGAGGTGGATGCTGATCGAATTCTCCCCCGAGCACCTGCGCGGCGCGGGATCGAGCCCCGAGGCGTTCTGGAAGATCCTCTACGAGGTAGGATTCGAGCCCTGGGGATTCGACGAGGATGGAAAGGTTTTCCGGATCGAGGACCGGGAGGCGTTCAGCCGCGCGTATGAGGATGGGTATACGGATGTTTGGGCGAAATCACGGTTCGCCGGGTCCGGGTAAGACCGTTATCGCGGCCCTTCAGGCCGCACCGGATGGCCGGCGGCACCCTACCCAGGGCGTTGCCCTGGGCTAAATAATCCCGGGCTTTCAGCCCGGCAAAGACGGGGCATTCATGGCTGGCAGGGTGTCGCGGTCGGTGACCGGTGCCGCGATTTCGTTCCAATAGCTATCGCGGCCCTTCAGGCCGCACCGAATGGCCGGCGGCACCCTACCCAGGGCGTTGCCCTGGGCTGAATAATCCCGGGCCTTCAGCCCGGAAAAGACGGCAACGTCCGTGTTCGGAATGGTGCCGCGGTCGGTGCCGTCCTCGTCGGGCCTTCAACCCGGAAAGCTACAGGGCCCGGGCGCGGCGTTGATGTCGCGATGTCCTCCTCCTTCACGCCGTCTTTGCCGGGCTGAAAGCCCGGGATTATTAAGCCCAGGGCAACGCCCTGGGTTCGCGGACGACCCCCATCCGGTGCGGCCTGAAAGGCCGCGATAACCAACCTCACGCCCCCCACACCTCAATCCCAAACATACCGCTCGTCATACACGACCTGATACCGCTTCAAAAATCGCCGGTATTCCTCCTGGAAGGTCACCTTCCGGTGATGCTCCTCCTGGCTCCGGATGTATTGCGCAACCGCCGCCGCGTTCGACTGGCTGACGGAGAACGCCCCATATCCCGCCTGCCAATGAAACCCCGCGAAGGCCTGCCCCCGGGGCTTGATCCATTTGGACGAGCTCGTCTTCACCTGCTCCACCACCTGCGCCACCGTCCGGGTCCGCGACAAC
>DASWQX010001054.1:0-7834 GCA_036403495.1 Thermoanaerobaculia bacterium | reverse complement strand
CGCGTTTTCGCCGCCGTGAGGGATCTCGGGCGGCAGGGTCGCCGGCGCGCAGACGTGGACGAGCCAGACCGCGGCGCCGGAGGTCCGGGCCACGGCCACTCCGGTGCGCACGATGCCGTCGCTGACGGCTGAGAGCGAGGTTCCGACGAGAATCGTCTGCAAGCTCACGGCGATGTCCCTTCCGCCCTCCCGGTGGCCTCATCCAGACGCTGTGTGGGCAATACTCTATTCTAGAAGGATATACCGGACGGCCGCAATCCTTCCGGACTGAGCCTCATGCCAAGTCCACCGCTGGATTCCTGGCGGCAAGCGCTCTACCATCGCGCGAAAGCTCTTTCGGCTTTCGCGAGACCCAGGAGGTGAGAGATGAACGCAGCACGGATGGGAGCGATACTGCTTGGCGGTCTGCTGGCGGTCGGCGGCACGGCCACGGCCCAGGGACTGGGCGTGGGACGGGGAATCGATCACGTCGGCATGCTCGTACGGGCCGAGAACTTCGCCGCCGACTCCCGGGCCTTCGCCCGGCAGCTCGGGTTCTCGGAAACGCCGGCCCTGACGGCTGCCGGAGGGATCGAGAACCGGCTGATCTGGTTCCGCGACCTCAGCTACCTGGAGATCGACACCTTCACCGAATTGAACGATTCCACCGCCCCCTTCCTGGCCTTCCTGGAGCATCACGAAGGGGCCAAGTTCTATGGCACGGAGGTGCGCGATGCGGCCAAGGCGGTGGCGTTCCTCACCGGCGCCGGATATCCCAACGTCGGTCCAATTCCAGCGGGGCCGCTCACCGTCGCGGCGACCGGTCAGGTCGTCGGCCAGATCCCGCTCTGGAGCCTGATCATCCTCACCTCCCGCGTCGCTCCCGACAACTCGAATTTCTTCCTCGATTACAACGAGGCCCAAGTGCGGCAGATGTTCGTCCAGGTCCCGTCGCTGGCACCGCGGCCGCACGCCAACACCGCGCAGAAGATCGACAACCTCTGGCTGGTGGTCGCGGATCTGGACGCGGCCGTCGATTTCTATCGGGGCCTCGGCTTCGACGTGCGACCCCTGAAGCGGAAGATCGGCTACCTGGGCGGCCGTGGCGCCGAGGTGCGGTTCAACACGCAGACCCTGACCCTGCTGGTGCCCGACGGCCCCGGCCCGGTGGCGGATTTCGTGGCGGACCGCGGCGAGGGGATCCTCGGCTTCAGCCTCAAGGTCGCAAGCCTCGCCACCGCTCACGATCTGATCGAACACAACACCGGGCTCACCCTGCCGACGTTCACCTATAAGGGGCAGGACCGCTTTCTGATCCCGGCCAGCCTGACCCACGGCGTGCTGATCGAGATGGTGGAGTAGACTTCCAACCCATGAGCCCACTCTCTCGACGGGATTTCCTGGCGGCTACGGGCGTGTCCGCGGCCGCCCTCGCGTTTCCGCAGGTCCTGCGCTCCGACGACGGCCTCGGCGCGATCCAGGCCGAGATCGTCAAGCGTCACGCGGAGGGCGTCGCGCGCCTCCAGGAATGGATCAAGATCCCTTCGATCGCCGCCGAGAGCCGGGGGGTGGAGGAGGGGTGCGCGCACATGATGAGCTTGGCGCGGGAGGCCGGCTTTCAGCAGGTCACGCGCGTCCCCACCGACGGCAAACCTGGCGTCTTCGCGACGCTGGACGCCGGCGCGCCGCGCACCGTCGGGCTTTACTTCATGTACGACGTCAAGCAGGCCGATCCCGCCGAATGGTCGTCGCCGCCGTTCACGGCGGCGATCGTCGACAAGCCCGGCTTCGGCAAGGCCGTGGTCGGCCGCGGCGCGGTGAACCAGAAAGGGCCGGAGGCCGCCTTCCTGGCCGCGCTCCACGCCATCCACGGCGCCGGCCGCAAGTGCCCGGTCAACCTCGTCCTCGTCGCGGAGGGGGAGGAGGAGATCGGCTCACCCCACTTCCAGCAGGTCGTGCGGCGCCCCGAGGTGACCGCGGCGCTCAGGCGCTGCACCAGCGTCTTCATGCCCGCGGCGTCGCAGGACCCGGACGGCACCGTCACGGTGTCGCTCGGCGCCAAGGGGGTCGTCGAGTTGGAGCTGGTGGCGAGCGGCGAGGCGTGGGGGAGGGGGCCGAAGAAGGACGTCCATTCGAGCAACCGCGCGCGCCTGGACAGCCCGGCGTTCCATCTCGTGCAGGCGCTCGCCACGCTGGTCACCGCCGACGGCGATCCGGCGATCGACGGCTTCGCCGACCGCGTCCGTCCACCCTCCGCCGCCCAGCGCGCCATGCTCGACACGGCAGCGGCGCGCCTCGACGAGGCCTCCGCGAAACGCCTGCTCTCGGCCGACCGCTGGGCCCACGACCTCGGCTGGCGCGCCTCGCTGGAGCAATTCCTGTTCACCCCCACCGTCAACATCGAGGGGCTGGTCGCGGGCTACACCGGTCCGGGGGGCAAGACCGTGCTGCCGCACCGCGCCGTCGCCAAGCTCGACCTCCGCCTGGTGCCCGACATGACCTACGACGGTGCCGTGGCCGCCCTCAAGGCTCACCTAGCCAAGCGGGGCTTCGCCGACGTCGAGGTCAAGCCGAGCGGCGGCTACGATCCGACCGAGACCTCACCGGACACGCCGCTGATCCGCGCCGCGATGTCGGTCTACCGCCGCGCGCACCTCGACCCGATCCTCTGGCCGCGCAACGCCGGCTCCTACCCCGGCTACGTCTTCACCGGCGAGCCCCTCAAGCTCCCCGCCGGCCACTTCGGCCTCGGCCACGGCAGCGGCGCCCACGCCCCCGACGAATACTTCGTGATTGAATCGTCCAATCCCAAGGTGGTGGGGTGGGACGGAGCGGTGCGGTCGTTCGTGGATTATTTGTATGAGTTGGCGGTGGTGGGTTGAAAGAGCTGACGGCAGGGTCCGACTGGTCCCCGGGATTCTTTGAGCAACTCGGCAGGGTCTCTCCCGAAATCATCGCGGCCGTTGACGACCTGCTGAGTGCGATTCTCCGGGCAAGGACATCGAAGCCCCCGTCCGTCTGCAACGGCGGGTTGGGCGGCTGCCCGGCACGTCACAGGTAGTCGAAATATCGGATCCACCAGTCCCGGATTCCCATGACGCCGGGATTGCTTCCCGTGTACGGCTGCTCAAGCTCGTTCGCCGGTACGAAAACGTACCCATGCCTCGGCGCAAGCTTCAGAATGTGTTCGAGAAGGCTAGGCGGCGGCTCGGCGTCCGGCGTGAGCGCAATCATGTTTCCGAAGCTGCTGAAGCGAAGCGCGCCCGTGCCGAACCCGAGCTCCGCGAAGAAGCTTGCGTCTTCAATCCGTGTGTCACTCGCCAACTCGACGGTCGCCGCCGCTGCAAGTCCTCCGGCGAACTCTCCAAATCGCGCAATCGCGTCGGATCGGTCGAATCCAGCAGGTGCCTCCCCTCGCATGGGATCGTCGAGTCGATGAAGTAGGTTGATCAGCGCTTCCATCTAGTCCGCCCAACGCGACAGAGGCTCACCGGCGACGGCCGCGCATAGCGCGGTTGGCGTCCGGTGCAGCGATTGTGTTAACTGCTCCTTGAGAACTACCCTCTTCGATACCTTGGCGCAGGTTGTATTGGCGTAGCACCCGCCCGCAGATCACTATCATGGCCAATGTCGCAACTGCCAAGCCAAGAGCAAGCAATGTTGTGCTCCGTAATATAGCCAAGACAACGAAGCCAATGGCGGAAGCCGCCTCGTATGCCGTCATGGCTGGTTGTCTGCCAATCTCAAGGCGGCTCAGATGTTCCCAGAGAAGGAAGCACGCGTAGACACCTGCCATTGCTGAGGCTATTGCTCGGACTCCGATTGGTGGATCCTCTCCCAGATGAACATTAACGTAAGCAGCATAGAGAAGAACAACCACCGCCAAGTCTATCAGAAACAGCGACAGCCTATATGCCCTAATCTCCTCAGTGAAGACATAATCGACGATGAAATGAGCCACGATGAGAAGGCAAAGTATAAGCTTCCAATCTAGAGCAGCAGAAAATTGAAGCCCTCGCTGAAAGCTCGCCTCCACAGCCGGAAGAAGGCTGACAAAGAACGTACCCAGCACTGCTGGATAGAAAAGATTGAAAAGAAGCCTTTTGAGGCGCAGGCGGCCTTCTCCACTCATTCAGCTTTACCTCTCCTCATGACAGTTAACGCCCTGTAGGTGAGCGGCGGGAGCCGCGATTTTTGCGGTTTCTGCCGCTCGATTGGCGGGATAGGCGTCACCGTAGCAAGGCCCCGTGGTACGACATGGCAACTAGCAGGACCGCTACGGCCGCGAGAATGGCCGCGAGACCGAACAGCAACTGAGAAACTCCGGCGGGGCTCCGCCAACCGCTAGTGGCTGCGACGTTGACGATTGTAGTGGGGTGAGTTGCTGGCGGATGCGAAACAACGATGGTATGAAACGGTCTAACGACCCTGGGAGCACCTGCTTTCCGAAGGTGCTTCCCAACAACATGATTGATGATCTCGGCGATTACCTTTACGAACTCGAAGATGTGCGCTGTGGCAATGAATGGCGCCAACGGGCCGTGGGCAAGGTGCACCAACGCGGAGGGCAACGTTCCAGCGAGGCTAACAAGGCCGTGCCAGTCGATACTTCCTTCCGAAAAATTAATCTCCACCCTTGGCCGAAGCTCCGGGTAGAGATCGCGGATCTCACCTTCGATCTCGTCCGCAATCCGGGCGTCGTGCATAGCCTTGGTTAGGTGGCTGTATGACTGGGGCGGTGCCTCAAAGTTGAGGTCGTCCGCGTGACCACTAAATCGGAGCGTCACGAGCGATTCGTCTTTCATCGCATACCTCTCTGGTAGCCTGAGTGGCGCCTAACGCTGTGGCGCATCAGCGTGCGGAGTCAGCCGTCCGCTGGAGGCGTGATGTTATTCGCCTCCTCCGATTCCAGGCGCGGGTTTCTGTTCTAAGAGCACCAACGTGGCTTGCCGAAAAGAAACCTCGTGTGTGTAGAGGAACTTATCGATTGCCATGCCGGAAAATAGTAGCGCCAAGATAATTCCCAACACAACGTAGCCACTGAGCGACCACCCAAGGAACTGATGTCCTCCCCAGATAAGTAAAGCTATGGGCATCAGGATCGACAAGAAGACAAGGTTGGATGCATACACAAAAACAGCATAGTGGCTCTCTGCCCAACTGATCAGACCTTGGCTGCCGGTCTTGAAGAAGATAGCCGCAGCCATCGTAATCTCGTGGCCCCGAATCTCTGGCACGAAGCTCTTGTAGGGCTCTCGGTTTTCCACGAGAGACCGGAAGCGTTCTCGCCAAAAATCAAAGTCATCAAAGGAGTGCCTCTGTCCCAGACACACAGCTAGCCATCTATGAGATGCAGATTTCACTAGCCACTGCCGAACAGTAAGACTGGTTAGAGTATCGACCACTGCTCCGACTGCGGAAGCCAGCGACAGCAGCGATAGTGCACCCGCCAGCACCAGCAGAGCTTGCCCCTTGCTTTCCAAGAAGCTGCATAGAGCACCTCCTTGTGCTAGTGCTTGATCGAGCTTTTCCCATAAAAGGCACACAGCCACCATGATCACCAGCCCACCGATGAGAAAAAGGCTGACAACCTTGTTTATCGTGGTCAGTTGCATCATCTCACCTTCTGATTCTCAGTTTGTCGCGACGGCGTCGAACCTCTAGATTAACCTTTCGCCGTTTTCCCCCAGAATGCCTATGGTGGTCGCAGTCGGTCCCAAGGGGTTTTGTCTCTCCGTTACCGTATGTCGTTGATTCTATAAGGTTCTTTGATTCTACGCCCCTTCCTTATCAACGTCAACGCCTCCACAGGACCACGGAGAAGAGGACGTCCCCTCCCGGTAACCTCGGTCCCATCCAGAAAGCGGTGCGAGGAGGCTATCTGATGGAGGCAACAGGATTTTCGTGTATCCGAGCGCGTATAAGAAGCTGGGCCTGGAACGATATACGGGACGATATGCATTCCGCCTGGAGGAGAAAAGCGCCCGTATCTCATGGCCAGAGAACGAGATCCTGCCCTTGGCAGTTTTGGAGTGAGCGCATTATAGTGCAGCCTGACACCATATTCCCCTGGTGGATGCTTAGGACTCGTCACAGAATAACTGCACCAGTTCCCTGGAGCACGGACAGCAGCCCCAGGACGTCTGGTTCCATCCGGCCCAACGGGCCGGGAGAACGGAGCCCAGGGCTGAGATCTCCCGACCCGTTGGGCCGGACGGAAATTGACTCGATCAGAACTGGAACAGTTATTCTGTGACGAGCCCTTACACGCTCTCCCGGGCGGCCGAGGCCTACAGGAGGTCCACCGGGCTCTGTACGCCCTGACCTCCACGATTGAGGACGTGGGTGTAGATTATTGTAGTCTTGACGCTCTTGTGCCCGAGAAGCTCCTGCACCGTCCGAATGCCGTAGCCGTTCATCAGCAGGTGGGTGGCGAAGCAGTGCCGCAGGGTGTGGCAGGTCGCCGGCTTTGACGATCCCAGCCTTCCTTACCGCCTCGTGAAAAGGCTCGCTGGATCGGCCGGCCCTTCAGGGCTTAAGATAATTCCGGGTCCGCGAACCTGCGGTTGAAACCGCAGGCTGTTCAAAGCCCGCCCTCCGGGCGGTCCCCCTCCCTGGACGCAGGGATGTCAATGTCCTTGGGAGGTTCCGTGGTAAAGCGGGAGCTTCCGTGAGCCGCTGGGAGCTTCTGCGGGGAAATGGAAGCTTCCGTGGGCTTCCGTCTCCTCGGAGAGGTGGTGGTGGACTTCTCTCGCGATGGCGGGCCGGATGCCCTGGGTGGCGTAGGTGTCGAGGAAGACTTGCGTTGCCAGGGTGCTCAGGCAGAGGGCGTCCGGCAAGGCGGCGGGTCTGTCGGTGGGCTTGGCTGGAGGCATAGCGGAGGGAAAAAGCAGGGACATAAAGGACGACAAGGACGACAAGGACTCAAAGAAAGGGGCACTTTTTCGTCCCTGGAGTCCCTGCGACGGGGGCTCCGGCGAGCAGCATCACCATGCGGT
Source organism: Thermoanaerobaculia bacterium (assembly GCA_036403495.1). Lineage (GTDB taxonomy): Bacteria > Acidobacteriota > Thermoanaerobaculia > Multivoradales > UBA5704 > DATARR01. The sequence continues at coordinate 857 of DASWQX010001054.1, read as the reverse complement.
CGAGGCCGATGCCCGTTCCGCCTGCGCTACGCCGTCTGTCGCCGTGACCGGCGGCCCTTCCATCTGTGCGTCTGCATCCGTCGCCGCGGTCGTTGGCCTCCCCGCCTGCCGGTAGGCCCCTTCCGCCGCGAGAGTTGCTCCTTCGGCCCAGCCGGTTGTCCCCGCCACCTGTGCCGGCCGCGCGTTCGCCGTCCAAGGCGCCCCCTCCGCCTCGTTCGATGAGCACGCCGCCCTGAGCGGCGAATCGTTCATCCGGCTATTTTGTGTCTCTTCACAGCCCGGCGAACGTTTCGCCGCTCAAGGCGGCGAGGTCATTCCCCGCGGCGAAAGGGCCGCCGCGCAAGGCGAAAGGGCCGCCGCGCGGGGCGAAAGGAGCGTACCGAGCGGCGGATGCACCGAAGAGACAGAAACCCCCGCCTCAGTCCGGTCAAGACCGAGCGGTACCGTACCGGGAAGGTGTGTGATCCGCGGCGGAAGCGCGCGCAAGAGAGGCCGATTGTGCGCCCCTCGCTCCGTTGGTCCGCGACCGCCGGGCCGGTAAGGCGGCGGCTCGGGCGGTCGGCACCGCGAAGCATCGGCGCGTCCAAATCACTAAGGAGAAAGGGCTTCCCCGCGGCGGGAGCCTCCCAGACAGGCCTCTCGGCAGACTCCGACGTGAGGTCCGCGGCTGATCGTCCCGTGTACGACCGTTCGACGCTTTGCTGGGACCCGCGACGGCGAATTTGTGTCTCAAGCTTGTGTCCGTTTTGTGTTCCGTAGCGTCTCTTAGGGCTCGTCACAGAATAACTGTTCCAGTTCTGATCGAGTCAACTTCCGTCCGGCCCAACGGGTCGGGAGATCTCAGCCCAGGGCTGAGG
>DASWQX010001053.1:0-4396 GCA_036403495.1 Thermoanaerobaculia bacterium | reverse complement strand
ATCAGCACGTAGAGCGAAGGCCGCGAGATCCCCAGCGCCTCGGCCGCGCGCTTGAGGCGCCAGCGATGGGCGCGCAGCACGGTCAGCAGCTCATCCTCCGAGATGTCCGCCGGCTTTCTCCGCCGGGCGGCGACCGGTAGGCTGGGCTGTGCCGGAAAAACGGCCGGAGCGGAAACGGCCGGAGCGGAAACGGCCGGCGCGGCGACCGGCGGCTCGGCCCCGGCCTCGACCGGACGGCCGCCGCCGGCGAGGAGGCTCTCGAGCCCTGGGCTGGACTGGAGCTCCGGCAGGCCGCGGCTGCCGATCACCAACTGCCGGACCGCGTTGCGGAGCTGCCGCACATTGCCCGGCCAGTCGTAGCGGGCCAGCCGCGCCACCAGAGCCGGCTTCATCCAGAGCAGGCGGGCCGAGTCCCGGTCGAGGATTTCGAGCTCGCCGGTGGCGGCCAGCTCCTGGCGCAGGAAGTGGACCAGCAGGCGCCCGATGTCGTCGCGCCGCTCGCGCAGCGGCGGCAGCCGGATCGAATATCCCGCCAGCCGGTGCAGGAGGGGCTCGCGGAACGTCCCCGCCTGGACCCGCTGCTCGAGGTCCGCGTCGGTGGCCGCGAGGACCCGCGCGTCGACCCGCACGGCGGACTGCGCACCCACCGGCTGGATCTCGCCGGCCTCCAGCACGCGGAGGAGCGAGGCCTGCACCTCCTGGGGCGTCTCGCCGATCTCGTCGAGAAAGAGCGTGCCCCCTTGGGCCTTCCGGAAGTACCCGTCCTGCGCCTGCACCGCGCCCGTGAAGGCCCCGCGGGCCGCGCCGAACAGCTCCGAGGCGGCGAGCGACGGGGGAATGGCGCCCAGGTTGACGCTCACGAAGGGACCGCGAGACTTGCGGCTGGCGGCATGGATCGCCTGCGCGACCAACTCCTTGCCCGTCCCCGTCGCGCCCCGGATCAGGACCGGGACCGCGAGATCGGCGACGCGATGGATCTCCGCGCGGACCTGGGCGATCGCCGAGCTCTCCCCCACCAGGCCGTGGGGCTCGCAGACCGGGAGCCCGGGCGGAACGAAGAGGTGGAGCAGCAGGACCACGCGGCCCGCCATCTCCAGCACGGCCCCTTCCCGGATCTCGGCCAGGGAGATCACGCGGCTGCCGTCGACCGGCTCCCCGTTCAGGGCGATCCGTGTGTGGCCCTCGTCCAGGCGGATCTCGATGCCGCCAGGGACAGGAAGGAAACGGATCGGCTGCCGGCTGAGATAGGGGTCGTTGAGCGGCGCCTGATAGCCCGGCTGCTCGAAGTCCGGCTCCAGCCGGCTGAGGCAGGCCTCAGCCCCGCGAACGATCTGGCCCAGATGTGCCCGCGCCCCGACGCGCAGGGCCTGCGGGTGAAACAGGAGGGTCAGCGTGGGGATCGGCTCGAAGGCGAGGCCGCCCTTGCCCCACGCCACCTCCATCCCTGTACGGGACAGGTCCAGCGTCGAGTCATCGAATCGCGGCGAGCTCATGAAGGTGCAGTCTCGGAGAGATCGCAGTCTACCATGAGCTTCTGAGCCACCCCTTACCGTGCGTCCCCCACCAGCACCCAAGCCGCCCAGGCTTCGCCGGGAGCTGTGGGCGCCGCCGCCCAGGTCGGCAGCCGTTATGGAGTCGGTGAGGGCCGGATGCGATCGGCGTCAGTCAGCGCACGCACTGGGCCGCTCGCTCGAAGCTGACCAGCCGCCGCAGAAGCGCGTTGTAGCGGCTGTGGGCGGCGTTGCCATGGGCTGCGGCGAGGAGCTGGTAGAGTTGGTGCTCGGGGAGCTCGTCGGAGGGTTGGACTACGGGGACGTCGATCTCCAGCCGCCGGAGCCTCGGACCGCCGGTGAGCACCAGGAGCGCCGGAATCGACTCGATGCCTTGTTGCAGGTCGGCGAGCCCTTGGCGCACGAGATCGCCGCCTGGAAGGGCATCATAGTCAAAAGGCTCGGCCATGGCAGAAGGGTATCACGCCCCTTACCGTGCATCCCCCACCAGCACCCACGCCGCCCAGACTTGGGGCGGGGCGCCCCGCTCGCGCGAGCGGCGGCGCGCTTCGGTGAGCGCCTGGTCCTTCCGCAGCCCTTGGCCACCGGGGCCGCCCTGACGGTAAGCGTGGTAGAAGTCGAGGAGGAAGCGGCTGGTCGCCGGGTCATCCGGCACTTTCCAACGCGTCGCCAGCACCGACGCGGCCCCGGCGGTCAGAAAGGCCCGAGTCAGATCGAGCCTCTCGTCATTCGATCGCGTCTCTCCCCGTTCCGTGTCACAGGCCTCCAGGGCCACGAGCTCCGCAGTCAGTGGGATCGCCGCGATCTCCGCCACGCTCAGCCGGCTGTCGTGCACGTCCCGGGTAGGAAGGATTTCCAAATAGGTCTTCCGCTGATCTCCGGGCACCCAAGTGCCGTTCGTGGAGATCAGGAGCTGCCGGGCGCCGGGAACCAGGTGCTCGTAGTTTTCGAAGCGCGCCTCGGTCGGCTTGAATGCCGCCTTGTCGTTGCCGAAGAACTGCGCCACCTCCCCGGCTTCCGCTTCCGGCAACTCCAATCCATGACCAGAGGAGAAGGCCAGAAAGGAGTCCTTCGGCTGCGGCTCCTTGTGCCGCTGGCGAGCGCGGGCGAGAGTCGACACCGAGGGCGCGAAGCTCAGAACCCAACGCTCGAAGAGAGGCGTCCCGGCGGGATCGACAAGGGTTTCGAACGGAAGCTCGTGCAGCGGCCCGTGCGGAACGATCACGAGCGGCCCACCCGCCGAGAGGTGAGCCGCAAAGGGTGCGATCAGCCGATCCCACAACTCGCGGCTCTGTTGCGCCGCACGGTCCGCATAGAAGGGGTTCGCCTCGTCATGGATGTACCGCTGGACCGCCTCGGTCAAGTGGTCCCGCGGGAGATCGATCCGCGCGGCGAAGACGTCCGTTCCGTCGGCAGGCACGAGAAAGCCGATCAGCTCCTTATCCGCCGCATAATAGAGAAGGATGGGCCCGGTTTCGCGTGCGATGGCTCGGATCCCCGCGGCATCCAGAGATTGGGCGGTGAGCAAGGCGTCCTGCTCGGCGGCGAGCGTCTGGTATTGGTTCCAATCGAGCTCGTGGTCGATCCGATTCCGCCGCCTTTGAAGCTCTGCCAGCCGCTCTGCATCGGCAGCCTGCCGGCTCTCGGTCTCGACTTGGGCCAGCTCGCCTATGAGGTGCCGGCGCTCCGCGCGCAGATCGGTCGCCGTCCCCGGCTTGCCATGCTTGAAACCTGCCGCCAGGAGATCCAGGAGCACATGGGACCGTGCTTCCTCGGCAGCAGCCAGGGCTTGCTCGGTCCGCGCCTGAGACAAAAGGACGGGCACCAGAATGTCATAGGCGGCCGAGATCGACTCGTCCTCTTGCGCCCGCTCCGTTTCGGAATTATTTTTGGAACGCCAGGCCGCATGGAGGCGAACAGCCTCCCGGGCAGCCGAGACCGCGGGTTCCAGGTTCCCTGAAGAGTGCTCCACCTCCGCCGTGACGAGCCAAGCGGACCGTTCATCACCTACGGTGCCCGACTTGCGGTAGGCGGCGACCGCTTGAGAGGCGAGGTTCTTTGCATCGTTCTCGTTCCCCTGGCGGCTCCGGAGTCTCGCCTCTCCCATAAGAGTATTTCCAAGACCTTGAGGTTCTCCGATCTCCTCGTAGAGCTTGCGGGCGCTTCGGTAGGCGTCGAGAGCCTTCTCGTTGTCGCCCAACTGAAACAGGATGTCCGCCTCACCAAGGAACGTGTGTCCTTGTCCCAGTCGCACCCCGGCCTGCTCGAAGAGCTTGCGGGCGCTTCTGTAGGCGTCGAGAGCCTGCTCGTTGTCGCCCAACCGAAACAGGACGTCTGCCTCACCGCGGAATGTGTTCCCTTGCCCTGGTCTGTCCCCGACTTGCTCGAAGAGCTTGCGGGCGCTTTTGTAGGCGACGAGAGCCTGCTCGTTGTCGCCCGACCGAAACAGGACATCCGCCTCACCACGGAATGTGTTCCCCTGTCCCCTTCGGTCCCTGACCTGCTCGAAGAGCTTGCGGGCGCTTTTGTAGGCGACGAGAGCTTCCTTGTTGTCACCCAACAGAAACAGGGCGTCCGCCTCGCCGCGGAACGTGTTTCCCTGTCCCAATCGGTTCCCGACCTGCTCGTAGATCTTGCGGGCGCTTCTATAGGCGACGATGGCCTTCTTGTTCTCGCCCATCCGGGACAGGACGTTCGCCTCACCAAAGTAGGTGTTTCCCTGTCCCCGCCGATACCCGATGTCCTCGAAGAGCTTGCGAGCGCGTTTGTAGGCGTCGAGAGACTGTTCCCTCTGGCCTAATAGAGACAGGAGAATCGCCTCGCCAACGAAGGTGTTTCCCTGTGCCCGTCGGTCCCCGGTGTCCTCGAAGAGCTTGCGAGCGCGT
>DASWQX010001052.1:0-8682 GCA_036403495.1 Thermoanaerobaculia bacterium | reverse complement strand
CTGGTCCAACCGCCATGCGACGTGGTGTTCTGCCTCCAGAGTGGAAAGACACAGATCGTCTCGCCCGTCCGCGCTGCCGGAGACGATCTGTCGTTCGATCTGAGCCTCCGCGTCGGTGAGCGGCCGGGCGGCCTGCCGAATTTCCTCGGTCCTTTCGCGCAGGGGCCTCCGGCCGGGCGGTTCGTCTACGTCAACTCGGGAACCAGCGCCGGAGAGTCGGGCTCCTGCTGGTCGCGGCGGGCGAAAGTGCCGCTGGCCGCCATCACTTGGCCGATGATCGAGGAAACTCTGGCGGCTCCGGACGGAATCCTGGAAGCGCGCATCGCGGGAACCGCCAAGGACGGCGGTCCGGCGTGCGCCACCGTTCCCCTGCTCGCAGGCGGATGGCGCGTCGCGAGATCATAAAAGGCGCGATGAATTTCCTCACGCTTTGATCAGAGGGCAGAAACTTTCGATCTCCATCTCCCGGAGGCGAAGAGAGAACGGGCGGTCCATCGTGATCACCATCGCACCCGACCGGCGCGCCAGAACTGCGTACATCATGTCGTAAGCGCTGTGCTGATGCTTGATCGCCGCGACGAGTGCCTCGGGAGCCAGCAAGCGCTCGGGGATCAGACTGTCGACGAGCCCCAGCCCCTCCTCGAGCCTGGCAGTGGCCAAATCGGGCGCGAGCTTACCCGCCCGCACGTATTTCCAGAGCGAATTGGCCACTTCCGAGCAGAAGAGATCCGGCGCCGTTATGACGACCACCTCTGCGAGCTTTGCCGCCAGTTGTGGTGCGTGTTCTTGGCTCAGGACGAGATGAACCGCGGCGGATGCGTCGAGGATGGCGCGGGCGATCAACGCTCGCGGTCCTCGCGGATGAGGTCCTCTGGAGGGCGTGGCAGCCGGGGGCTCGGCTCGGTCTCCATCCTCGTCCTCAAGCGTGTGAGAAGCTCGAGCCGCCGTTCTCTGGCCGTCAACTCGGGAATCTTGCGGAGCTCCACGATCGCTTGCTGTGCCAGGCTGCGATGCTCGGCCTGCGCACGGAAGGCCAGGGCCTCATAGACATCCTCGGGTACGTCTCGGATCTGTAGGGATGGCATTCCGGTAGGCTCTCCTTCGGTGTTCATCATAGCGCATGCACTTTGGTGAAATCAAGCAGGCCGCGCCCCAAAAAGCAAGGCCGCCTCGCGGCGGCCTTGAAACGATCCATGGAGCTTGATCCGGAGGCCGATCGGCGAGCTTAGAAGTTGTAGACCGTAAAGATGCCGATCTCGCTGTACTTGCCCTTGTCGCTGGCGAGGGTGGAGCCGATGGTGCCGTTGCCGGTGCTCAGCGTGCCTCCCTTGACCTCGGCGTACTTATAGACCAGCGAGGCGGCGAACGCCTTGTTGACCGTCCACTGCAGCCCCGCGTTGTAATAGGTGAACTTGAGGTCCGGCTTCAGGTCCTTGCTCGGCTTGGCATCGTCGTAACGGGCGAAGACCGACCACGCCGGATTGAAGTTGACCTGCCCCCAGAGCGAGTAGCCGTCCGATTTGTCGGTGGCGACGGTGGTGACGTTGTTCCAGTTCTTGGCCGCGAAATATTCGCCGCCGATCTTGAAGAAATCGGTGTTGTAGGCGACCAGCGCGTCCTGGCGGGTGGCGGTGTGCTTGGCTGCGACGGCGTCGGTCTCCAGGCCGCGCTTGCCGCTGTAACCGCCGACGGCGAGGTTGAGGCCGGCGATCGGGGTGACGGAGAGCCTGCCCTCGAAGTCGACGCTCTTGCTGCGGGTGGGGTTGCTGTAGCCGCGGCCGTTCTCGGCGGAGAACTGGTAGCCCCAGAGCGGGCTGGAGCCGGTGACGTGGAAGCCCCAGTCGGCGGAGGCGCCGAAGCTCAGGTGATCGGTGATCGTCTGCTCGACGTAGCGCAGGCCGTAGATCCCTTCGACGTAGGGGATCCAGGCGGTGTCGGCGGAGCCGAGGCGAAGCGCGGCCATGGGAGCGAGTTGGGCCTGGATGTAGGCCTTCTTCACGAAGACGTCGTAGCGCTTGGCGCCCTGGTCGCCGATGTCGGACTGGAAGACGGCCGACCACACGGGATCGAACTGGTGGGTGAAGGTGAAGTAGGTGCGCTTCACGTCGGCGCCCTCGCCGCTGTCGGCGCTCTTGATGCCGGTGGCGCCGTCCTTGTTGCTCTTCGAGCTGAAGTCGGCGTAGACGCGGATGCCGAGCTTGCTGGAGGGGTAGTCGGCGGCCTTGGTGGGTTTGGGCGTCGGCCGCTCGTAGGCCGGCAGGTTGTGCTTGAACAGATAGAGGTCGAGGGCGGTCTCGTTCTCGGCGACGATGGTTTCGCCGTTGGGGCCGCGGCCGATCAGCGTGACCGCGACGCCCATGTCGTTGCTGGCCTCCCACGCGTGGAACTTCTCAGGGGTGTTGAAGACGTAGATGCGATCGTCCTTCGCGATCTCCTGGTAATACAGTCCCGTCACCTGGGCGCGGGCGGCGGAGGCCGCCGGCAGCGCCAGGGCGAGCGCCAGCAAACCGGCCTTCCATAGAGCCTTTCTGCGCATCCTGCTCTCCTTTGACATCGATTTCAAACGTTATGGAAACTCGCCTCGGCGGTTGAGCCGCGCTTGGCATTGAGCAAACTCGTCGCAAGTCGGAGGCGAGCATAGAAAGCCGCGCCAGCGACTCTGCGACGGCGCTGTGACAGCCCTGCGACAGGCCGCTTTCCGCAAGAAGAACCGGAAATGCAGAACCAGGAATGGGTTTGTCACCCGGCTGTCACATCAAGGTAGGCGCGCTGCCAAACCCTTTTGCGAGAGTGTGACTCGCCGGCCGGCAGCGGCCGGCCCCATGAGCCTCGATTTGAAGTCAACCCTCGATAAGGAGAGATGATGAAGCCCAATCACGTGGCGGCCCCGCTGGCGCTGGCTCTGGCCCTGTGCGGGAGCACCGTCGTTCTGGCGCAGGCGACCAAAGTGGACTCCGCGATCCCCGGCTACAGCAAGAGCAGCGGCGTTTCCGGCAACCTCAGCTCGGTCGGCTCGGACACTCTGAACAACCTGATGACGCTGTGGGCTGAAGGGTACAAGAAGGAGTATCCGAACATCCGCATCCAGATCGAGGGCAAGGGCTCGTCGACGGCGCCGCCGGCGCTGATCCAGGGCACCTCGCAGCTCGGTCCGATGAGCCGCACCATGCAGGCGGCGGAGATCGACGCCTTCGAGAAGAAGTACGGCTACAAGCCGACCTCCTTCCGTGTCGCCGTCGACGGCATCGGCGTGTTCGTCAACAAGGACAATCCGATCAAGTGCCTGACGATCCAGCAGATCGACGGCATTTTCTCGAAGGGCCACGCCTGCGGCGGCAAGGCGATCAACGCCTGGGGCGCGGCCGGCGTCGGCCAGGCGGGCTGGGGCAGCCAGTCGATCAGCCTCTACGGCCGTAACTCCGCCTCCGGGACCTATGGTTACTTCAAGGAGCACGCGCTCTGCAAGGGCGACTACCGCGACACCGTCAAGGAGCAGCCCGGCTCGGCCTCGGTGGTCCAGGGCGTCACCGAGGACAAGTTCGCCATCGGCTACAGCGGCATCGGCTACAAGACCTCGGGCGTGCGCGCCGTGCCGGTGGCCGCCAAACCCGGCCAGTGCATCGACGACGACCCCGAGAACGTGATCTCGGGCAAGTACCCGCTCTCCCGCTTCCTCTACGTCTACGTCAACAAGGCGCCCAACAAGCCGCTCGAGCCGCTGGTGCGCGAGTACCTCAAGTACGTGCTGTCGCAGCAGGGGCAGCAGACGGTGGTCAAGGACGGCTTCATTCCGCTGCCGGCCAAGATTGTGCAGGAAGAGCTGGCGAAACTGCAGTGAAATCCGAGACGTCCCGCAAACGCCTGTTCGCGGACGGCGCCGCCCGCTGGATCGTTTCGGCGGGCGGCATCGGCATCATCGCGAGCATCCTCGGCATCCTGATCTTCATCCTGGTCGAGGTGGCGCCGCTGCTGTTCGCGGCGCGGGTCGAGGCCGGCCGCAAAGTGACCGTCCCCGGCGTCGGGACGATCGAGGCGGTCCTCTCCGATGATTACCGCACCCACGTCGCCACCCTCGACGGGCGGGGCGTGGTGCGGGTGGTGCGGATGCGGGACGGCAAGGTGGTCTACACGTCTGATGTCGTGGCCTCGGCGACGACCCTGCTCGCCGCCGCCGTGCCACCGCAGACCCATGCCTTCGCGGCAGCCACCTCCGACGGCCGGGTGATGCTGAAGAGCATGGGCTTCGGAGTTTCGTTCCAGGGAGCGGAGCGGGTGGTGACGCCGGACGAGACGCCGCCGGTCTTCCTCGAGCTGGATCCGGCGCGGCATCCGCTCGGCGCCTTCGCGGCGCAGCTCGACGCGGATGGCAACGCCCTCGCCGCCGCGGCGACGGCGGACGGCCGGCTGGCCGTAGTGCGCCAGAGCGTCACCAAGAACGAGATCACCGGCGAGGCGACCGCGTCGCTCAGCCGGGCCGAAGTGGAAGCGCCGGGCCGGATCACCGCCCTGGTGATCGATTTCCCGCAGAAGAACCTCTACGTCGGCACGGCCGGCGGCGATCTGCTCTGGTGGGCCCTCCAGGACGGCCAGCCGGGCGAGCTCCACTCGGCCAACGCGGGCGCCCCGATCACCGCGCTGAACCTGCTGCTCGGCGGCCGCTCGCTCGTCGTCGGCCAGGAGAACGGCGCGCTCTCGGTCTGGTTCCCGGTCAACGAGAGCGGCGACACCGTGCGGCTGGCGCGGACGCACGAGTTTCCCCGTCACGCCGACGCCATCCGCCGGATCGCCCCTTCGCAGCGCGACCGCGGCTTCCTCGCCGCCAGCGCGGGGACGCTCGGGCTCTACTTCTCGACCGCCGACCGCACGCTGTGGACCGGCGCCGCGCCGGTGCGCGACGCGGCGGCGATGTTCTATACGCCCAAGGCGGACGGCGCCTATCTGGCCGGCGGCTCGAGGACCGGGGGAACGCAGGTGGCGGAGATCGACATCCGCAACCCCCATCCGGAGGTGACGCCGCGCTCGCTGTTCGGCAAGGTCTGGTATGAGGGGTACGCCGCTCCCGCCTGGGTCTGGCAGTCGAGCGGCGGCTCGGACGACTTCGAGCCCAAGCTGTCGCTGACCCCGCTGCTCGTCGGCACGCTCAAGGGGACCTTCTATTCGCTGCTGCTGGCGATTCCCCTCGGTGTCTTCGGAGCGATGTACATCTCGCAGTTCATGCATCCGGCGTACAAGCGCTACGTCAAGCCGATGATCGAAATCATGGCCTCGCTCCCCAGCGTAGTGCTCGGCTTCCTGGCCGGCCTCTGGCTGGCGCCGCGGATCGAGCGGGTGGTGCCGGCCCTGGTGCTGATGGCGGTCGCGCTGCCGCTCTTCATCCTGCTCGCCGGTTTCCTCTGGAGCCGCCTGCCGCGGGCGTTCCGCGGCCGCTTCCCGCTAGGCACGGAAGCGCTGCTCTTCGTCTTCGTGCTGGCGGGGGGCGCCGCCGTCTGCCTGCGGCTGTCGCCGGGCTTCGAGCGGCTGGTCTTCGCCGGCGATTTCAAGACCTGGCTGCTGAACGCGACCGGCCTCGGCTTCGATCAGCGCAATGCCGTGGTGGTGGGGCTGGCGATGGGCTTCGCGGTGATCCCGATCATCTTCGCCATCGCCGAGGACGCCTTCTCGAACGTGCCCGCGAACCTGGTGGCCGGCTCGCTCGCCCTCGGCGCCGACCGCTGGCAGACGGTGACCCGCGTCGTTCTCCCCTCGGCCTCGCCAGGGATCTTCTCGGGCGTCATGATCGGGTTCGGCCGCGCGGTGGGCGAGACGATGATCGTGCTGATGGCCACCGGCAACACGCCGATCATGGACTGGAACCCGTTCAACGGCTTCCGGACGCTGTCGGCCAACATCGCCGTGGAGATCCCCGAGGCGCCGCACGGCGGCACCCTCTACCGCACCCTGTTCCTGGCCGGCCTGCTGCTGTTCATCATGACGTTCCTGATCAACACCGTGGCGGAGATCGTGCGGCAGCGGCTGCGCGAGCGGTACACGCAGATCTGATGAATGTGATCGGTCGGAGGTCGCTCACGATGGGTCTCTCACACCCCCCCTCCCAGGTCTCGGCGGTGGACCGCGCGCCGGCGGCGATCGAATCGCGGCTCGGCGCTCGCCGGGAAGCCCGCACCGGCGCCACTTTCCTCGGCGACTACCGGCGGCGCGCGGGCGCCGTCGGCCAGGCGCTGACCTGGCTCTGCGGCGGCGCGCTGGCGCTCAATCTCCTGCTGGTGATCGCCATCATGGCGCTGCTCGCCTACAACGGACTGAGCTACTTCTGGCAGAAGGACCTGATCGAGCTGACGCTCAAGGACGGCCGCAAGATCCTCGGCGAGGTCTGGAGCCAGGAGAAGGCGGTCGCCGAGACCGGGACGCGGGAGGCGGCGGCCATCGACCGCGTCCGCCTGAAGATCGGCAACCGCGACGTCGGCGGTCTCGACTTCGTCTGGATCGACGCCAAGGACATCGCCGCGCGCACCCGCCCCGCCGACGTCGTGATGCTCGAGCGGCTGGAGTGGGGGAACTTCTACGGCACCATGGCCGAGCTCCGGCAGAAGGGGACGGTGCTCGCCGCCGGCCCCGACGCCGTCTGGCGCGCCTTCGGGCCCCTCCACGAACGGAAGCTCCGCGAACTCCATCGGATCGAAGCGCTGGAGAAGGGACCGATCGGCGATGTCAATTACGCCATCGAGCGCCTGCGCCTCGACGAGAAGAAGCTCGACCTGGCGGCCGGCCGCGGGGAGGTCACGGCGGCCGAGCACGACCGCCGCAAAGCCGCCATCGAGCGCCAGGTCGCCGTCCGCCAGGCTGGCTACGATCGTCTCGCCGCCCGCCTCTCCGACCTGCGCGACCGCTACCAGGCCGAGACGCTGGTGATGAAGACCGCGGCCGGCGAAACCAAGGAGATGCCGGTCGGCACGGTGGTGCGGGCGATCCGCCCGAACGAGATGGGAAGCCTGTCCAAGCTGCGGCTCTACCTCGCGCGGTCCGGTGAGTTCGTCGCCGGCGATCCGCGCGAATCGAACACCGAGGGGGGGATCTTTCCGGCGATCTTCGGCACCGTGCTGATGGTCTTCCTGATGTCCTTCGCCGTCGCCCCGATGGGGGTGCTCGCCGCGCTCTACCTGCGCGAGTACGCCAAGCAGGGGCCCCTGGTGCGCCTGGTGCGGATCGCCGTCAACAACCTGGCGGGCGTGCCGTCGATCGTCTTCGGCATGTTCGGCCTCGCCTTCTTCGTCTACCTGATCGGCGGCACGATCGATCGCATTTTCTACCCCGAGGCGCTGCCCACGCCAACCTTCGGCACCGGCGGCATCCTGTGGGCGGCGCTGACCCTGGCGCTGCTCACCGTGCCGGTGGTCATCGTGGCGGCGGAGGAGGGGCTGGCGGCGGTGCCTCGCATCGTGCGCGAAGGGTCGCTGGCGCTCGGCGCGACGAAGTTCGAAACCATCCGGCGGGTGGTGGTGCCGGCGGCGGCGCCGGGCATTCTCACCGGCATGATCCTCGCCATGGCGCGCGCCGCCGGCGAGGTGGCGCCGCTGATGATCGTCGGCATGGTCAAGCTCGCTCCCACCCTGCCGCTCGACGGCCGGCCCCCTTTCCTGCACCTCGAGCGGAAGTTCATGCATCTCGGTTTCCACATTTTCGACGTCGGCTTTCAGAGTCCCAACGTGGAGGCCACCACGCCGCTGGTCTTCGCCACCGCCCTGCTGCTGATCCTGGTGGTGACGCTGATGAACCTGGTGGCGATCATGCTGCGCAACCACCTGCGGCGCAAGTACGCCGGCAGCGCCGTTTAGTCACAGGGGAAGGAAAAGAGAGCGATCATGACGGAAACCCTTGCAGTATCTGCCGCCAGCCCGGCGACCGCCGCGGCGCTCGCCGACCCGGCGCTGGCGCCACGGATCGTCGACCCGATCCTGCGCATCGAGGACCTCTCGCTCTGGTACGGCGAGAAGAAGGCGCTCAAAAATATTTCGATGCAGATCCCGGAAAAGCAGATCACCGCCTTCATCGGCCCTTCGGGGTGCGGCAAGTCGACCCTGCTGCGCTGCATCAACCGGCTGAACGACCTGGTCGACAACGTCAGGATCGAGGGCGACATCCGTTTCGAGGAGGGGAGCATCTACGATCCGGCGATCGACATCAACGCCCTGCGCAAGCGGATCGGCATGGTGTTCCAGAAATCGAATCCGTTCCCGAAATCGATCTACGAGAACGTCGCCTACGGCTGCCGCATCCAGGGGATCAACAAGAAGCGCGACCTCGACGAGATCGTCGAGCGCAGCCTGCGCGGCGCGGCGCTCTGGGACGAGGTGAAGGACCGCCTCGAGGAGAGCGCCCTGGGGATGTCCGGCGGCCAGCAGCAGCGCCTCTGCATCGCCCGCGCGATCGCCGTCGAGCCCGAGGTGATCCTGCTCGACGAGCCCTGCTCGGCCCTCGACCCGATCGCCACCGCCCGCGTCGAGGAGCTGATGCAGGACCTGAAGACCCAGTACACGCAGGTGATCGTCACCCACAACATGCAGCAGGCCTCGCGGGTGTCGGACTACACCGCCTTTCTCTACCTCGGCGAGCTGATCGAATACGCGCCGACCGAGAAGATCTTCATCAAGCCGGCGAAGAAGCAGACCGAGGACTACATCACCG
>DASWQX010001051.1:0-1872 GCA_036403495.1 Thermoanaerobaculia bacterium | reverse complement strand
ATTCTGGGCCGGAAGGGATTGACATCCGCTCCCTGTATTACTAGTCTATGTGCATCGCTCCTGTTTGTCCAGGGGCTCTTGCGGACCGCGGGGCTCCGCCGTCAGGCGTCGAGCCGCAGTGCGGGAGCCTCCCAGACGGGGGCGCGTTTTTTGACAGATGACGTACCAGGGGGAACGGAAAGCGGGGCCGTTCCCCTTGGCCCTCCTTTTGTCCGGCGGCGCACACAGGGGGTCTATGCTTTACGAGGAATTCCTGTCGCCCCTGCGGGGCTTCGGAGAGACTGAAAACCCTGCATTCCCCCCCTCACCCCCGCGGCAACACCATCTCCGCCAACGCCCCGCCCGCCGCCCGATTCACCACCCGCACGGTCCCTCCATGGGACTTCGCCACCTCGCGCACCAAGTTCAATCCCAGCCCGGTGCTCTTCTTGCCGGTGTCCGGCCGGCCCAGGGAGTAGAAGCGGTCGAAGATGCGGTCGAGGGCGTAGTCGGGGATGCCGGGGCCTTCGTCGGTGACCGTGATCGACACCCGGTCACGCTCGGGCACTACGTCCACTTTTACCGTCCCTCCCTTGGGGCTGAACTCGATGGCGTTCTGGACGAGGTTCTCCACCGCCTGGTGGAGCAGGAAGGCGTTGCCGGTGACGGTCAGGCGGTCGGCGGCGGCGATCTCCAGCTTGAGATCCTTGGCGGCCAGCAGCGGCTCGTGGCTCTCGGCGACGGTGCGCACCAGGGCGTCCAGCTCGACCGGCTCCATCTCGGGGGTCTCGCGGCGGTTCTCCAGCTTCGCCAGCTCCAGCATGCGGTCCACGATGCGCGCGATCCGTGCCGCCTCGGTGCGGATGTTGGCGATGAACCGGGCCTGCTGCTCGCGCGGCATCCCCTCCTGCAGCAGCTCGGCCGCGCCGCGGATGGCCGAGAGCGGGCTCTTCAGCTCATGGGTGAGCGTCTGCACGTACTCCTCGGCGTACTGCCGCCCCTCCAGCGCCTCCTGCATGCGGCGCAGCGCGAGGCCGAGGTCGGCGATCTCGGTACGCCCGAGCTTGGGGAACGGCGGCCGCTCCCCCAGACGGATGCCGTCCGCATATCGCGCCAGGCGATCGATCGGGCGGGTCAGCAGATAGGAGAGCGCGAGGCTGAGCAGGGCCGCGATGCCGACGGTCAGCAGGCCGGCGCGCACGAAGGCTGGCCGCGCGAGGTGCAGGAAGGCGTCGATGCTGGCGGTCGGCTCGACGACGGTCAGCACGCCGTCGATCCGGCCGTTCCGGTAGATCGGCGCGCCGATGTAGAGCTCGGTCGAGAACGGATTCTTGGGGTCGCGGCTGGTGGCGCGGGCGCCGTATCTCCCCTCCAGGGTGAATTTGACGTCGTGGAAGCGGCTGTAGTCCTGCCCCACCGAGGACGGGGTCCGCGTGTCGAGCACGACCCGCCCCTTGGCGTCGGTGATGTAGATCCGCTGGTCCACCGCCGACTTCTGGAGGTCGTAGATCCGCGCGGAGAGGGGCCGGGCGTGGGCCTGGACCAGGTCCGCCTGGAGCTCCGCGAAGGAGAAGCCCGGCCGCGCCATCTCCCGCTCGGCGAGGCCGGCGAGGAGATTGGCGCCGTCGACCAGCGGCTCCTCCACGCTCTCCAGGTAGCGCGAGCGGAGCGTGGTCCAGATCCAGTCGGTGGTGAAGTACAGGCAGGCCGCGAACAGCGCGAGATAGAACAGGAACATCCGCAGGCCGAGCTTCATGAATCCCCTACAGCCCTTCCTTCAACGAATAGCCCGTGCCGCGATGGGTGGCGATCGGATCGACGTCGGCGCGGACGTCGCGCAGCTTCGCCCGCAGGTTCTTGACGTGCGCGTCGACCGTGCGGTCCAGGCTGGCC
>DASWQX010001050.1:0-16192 GCA_036403495.1 Thermoanaerobaculia bacterium | reverse complement strand
TAGGCAAACAGCACGAGGACCGAATCAATTCAATTCTCGACGACATCGAGGCTCGTTTCGGCTCGAGAGGCCGTGACGCCGTTAAGCGCGCGAGTGAACAGATTGCCAGCACCTTCTCCCGTGAGTTGTACCATGAGGTAATCAAGCTCTTGTCTCCTCTCGCTATGTCCGCAGACCGACTCAGGACTCAACTTTCCGACGAGAAGACTACGCGCGCGGAACTTGCAGATGATGCTGCACGCATCGGGCGCCGAGTCAGTCATCTTCGCGCAGTACTCGACGGAATGAGAGCATATACGGCGCAGCCGGCGCTCACATATGCAAGGGAAAGTTGAAGGAGGTCATCGAAGACGCCGCTTCGTTGGTTCGCGAAGCAGAGCCCAGAAAGGCGCACCCTTCGATCAATCTCCAAGTCGACGCTGCCGTCACCGCAGAGATTTCACGAGCTCGCCTCGTCCAGGCTCTTACCAACGTTCTGCAAAACGCTGTCGAGTCGTACGAGGGAAGCGGCTCATTGAATCCGATTGGTGTGCGTGCAACAGCGGAGGAAGGTCGTGTCGTGATCTCGATCAAGGACTCTGGGTGCGGCATGAGCGAAGAAGCACTCACAGACGCGCCCGTCCTTTTCGCTACCAGCAAGCCGAATGGCACTGGCTTCGGTCTTCCCCTCGCCATCAAGATAATTGAATCCGAACACGGGGGGCGCTTGAGTCTTGAGAGTATCAAGGGCCGAGGCACTGTCGTCCGCATAGTGATTCCGCAGCAACGATAAAGGGAATTATCATGACTGGAAACCACCTTGCCCTGATCGTCGAAGACGATAAGACTACTGCTGAGGATCTCGCAGAGATCGTAAATTCCCTCGCGTGTGACAGCATTATCGCCGACAACAAGCTAGACGCGCTCGCGGCGCTACAGAGCAACGCGTTCTGTTTCATTCTTCTGGATCTCGGGATTAAGGGTGATCCGGGCTCCATCAAAGGCCACACTGCGCACGGAAACTCTCTCTTGCGAGAGATTCGGCGAATGCATACAGACCATACTGGACTCTGCTACTGTCTGCCTGTCCTTATCGTGAGCGGTTTCGCTCGTGAAGTCCCCGCCGCCGTGGAGGTCATGAAGGACGGAGCCGATGATGTCATTCAGAAGCCTTTCATTGCTCGGGACGTCTCCGCAAAGATTCGCGGTGCGCTTAAGTGCAGCGGCCGCACGACACACGACCTGTGTAGCGAGAAGACAGCGCCTCGGGTTGCCGATATAGGCAAGGAGATATTACTCGCAATTCCTGGCGAGCGAATTCGTAGGCGTACTCGCATAATGGTTGGGTCAAGACCGATCGACCTAATGGACAGCTCCCTGAAGGTCTTGCTGCAATTGATGGTCGCGCGCCAGGCAGGCACGGATGTGCACAAGAGAGTTCTCGGCGCGCGCGACGATCAGGGCTTCAAAGGCGTCTCGGTGTTGCGCGAGGCACTCAAGCCGGCTTTGCGAGATGGCGTCGATATCATCGGCAACGATTATCATGGCAATTACTGCCTGACGGACGAGGTCAGGATTGGTAGCTGCGACACCGAGAAGCTCGAGAAGATCGGCGACTCGAAAATCACCGAACTCGCTCGGAAACTCAGACTGCATCTCGAGGCCCCACCGTTCAAAGTCTGACGGAAACTCCTAGAAGTTTCCGACACACCTCCGCCGATCGACAAATCGGATATCGGTGCTATGTTTGGGATTCAACGCCCACAAATGTGCGGGCGAAGGAAGAAGCCTCATTAAAATAGATGAAGAATGACGACGGGGAGAACAATCATGACTACGGCTCTTTTGGATGTCGCCTATACCCCTCCGCTGAGCACTTGGCTCAATGACATATTTGTTCGCATATGCATCTTGCTCCAATTGACGAAGACGCAGTACAAGGATGCCGAAACGCACTATATGAGTGTTGCGGAATGGCTACGTGCACCTGCAAGTCCTATCGTGTCTCTGGCGCCGGACATATACCCGCAAGGATCGCTTCGCATCGGTACAACGGTCCGGCCGTGGCGGCGCGAGGAGTACGATCTGGACTTGGTGCTCTGGCTCGCACTCTACCAGAACGCTAGCCCTATTGAAGTGCTCAATCTAGTTGAAAGGCGGTTGCGCGACCATGAAGTGTACGCTCCAATGGTAGAGCGGAAGAATCGCTGCATCCGCCTGAATTTCGCAAAGCAGTTCCATCTCGACATTCTCCCAGCTCGACCAGATCTTCGCTTCAACGGCACCCACGTCTTGGTCCCCGACTGCGCCGCCAAAAATTGGAAGGAAAGTAATCCCAAGGGATATGCAGCATGGTTCGAAGGAAGAGGCGCACTCCGAATCTTCGAGGCGAAGAGGGCGGCCATCGAGCCGCTGCCTCTGCCCGAAGGCGCGGGGGACAAGAACGCCCTCCAACTCGCCGTCCAACTGCTTAAGAGATGGCGCGACATCAGGTTTGCAAACAATCAGGAACTTGCTCCTATCTCGATCGTCCTTACGACGCTTGCGGGGCTGAACTATGCCGGCGAGCTGCATCCGCTCCAGGCTTTAGTCGCGATTGTAAAGAGGATCAATCTGTCGATTCCTTCTTTCGGTCGTCTCGTCGTCCGCAATCCGGCAAATCCGCACGAGGATCTGAGCGAGCGCTGGGAAGGGAGTCCTGAAGCCTACAGTGCGTTCGTTTCCACGATGAGTGACTTGGAAGGCGACCTTGCGGAACTTCAGCAGCCTGGTATGCCTGCCGCGAGCAGGAGCCTTGAGAAGCTCTTCGGTGATACCGCTCCGACAGCTATCCGGGAGCAGGCAGAAGCCGTTGAGAAGGCGAGAGGAAACAGCGAACTCGGGGTAACTCGAACGGGAGCTCTTGCCGTCGTAACCTCGGGCAGCATCGTTCCCGTAAGGCGAAATACGTTCTATGGGCAATAAGTGTCTTTGCCCTCCCACGATGCCGGTTTCGCAGCAAATTGGGCGCATGCGAGATCTTTACCCGGCTTTCACCCTGACCTCGTGGCATGCAGGCCTTATCCAATGGTCGGGAAGGCTTCAGCCGACCGATCAGTCAGATCAGTATCTCGTCGCCATCGAGTACAGATTGAAGCTGCGGCCGAAGGTGCATGTGCGAGCTCCAGAACTTTGCATTCACGAGAACGGAGAACTGATTCCGCACCTGTTTCCCGATGGCACGCTCTGTCTCTATCTCACGAATTCAGGCGAATGGAGTTCGGCCGACGCTCTGGCAGAGACAACGGTGCCATGGACATGCTTATGGTTGTACCACTACGAGGTTTGGCACGCGACCGGTGTCTGGATGGGTGGAGGAGTTCACCCGAAACGAAGAGGAGTGCGCTGAAATGACCAGTGCGTCTCCAATCCTCGCCGCGCGTCATATTCCCTGGAGAACCAAGCTGCTGCTTTGGGTTCGCGCAGGAGGGCGGTGCGAGTTTGATGGCTGCAATGAATATCTTCTTAAACATCATGTGACCCTAGATGAGGTGAACCTTGGAGAGCTAGCTCACATAGTCGCCTTCAAGTCGGATGGTCCCCGCGGAGAGGACGGTGAGAGGCCAGACGACATCCATCTCGTGTCGAATCTAATGTTGCTGTGCCCACGATGCCACAAGCTAATCGATGATTCTGGTGCGAAGGAGAAGTTTACCCGAACGACCTTGGTCCGTCATAAAGGTGAGCACGAAGAACGGATCTTTCGGCTCACCGACGCAAAGCCCGAGCGTAAGACCACGGTAGTCCAGTTACTCGCCAAAATCGGAGGTCAACCTGTCGCGATCTCTAAGGCTGATATATGGGACGCAGTCGCGCCGATGTACCCCGCCGACGATAAGGGTTGTGTGATTGACTTATCGGTGCTGGATGATGGAAGCGACGCATACTATACGGTTGCTATGGGAAAGATCGCGCGCTCAGTGGAAAACCTTTATGACCATGGGATGCACTTTGATCCTCCTCGGCACGTCTCCCTTTTCGCTCTCGCGCCCATGCCGTTGCTCGTATTCCTGGGCCGGTGTCTTAGCAATAAGACGCCAGTCGACCTATACCAACGACATCGCGACACGCAAGCCTGGGCTTGGCGGGACTCGGAGCAACGGGTACAATACTTGTTGCGGAAGATTAGGGAAGGAACGGTCAGCAATAAAGTAGCTCTCGTGCTCTCGCTCAGTGCAGCCCTAGACATGAATAAGTTGCCGCCTCATAGCGACAGCACTTTTACCATCTATGAGATCACCCTAGACGGTCAACTGCCTACACCTTTGTTTTTGAGGCAAAAACGGGACCTAGAGGCTTTTCGCAGCATTTATCATCAAGCGCTAGCCGAGATACTCCGGGACCATGGAAGCATCACTAATATAGACCTTTTTCCTGCCGTCCCCGCGCCAATTGCGGTGCTGTGCGGCTTTGAACTATTTTCAAAGGTATCCCCCGTGCTACGCGTCTTCGATAATGACAGTAGGCGAGGAGGCTGGACCTTCATTCTTGAAATCGTATAGCACCATGGACGGAAGGCGTTTTTATGGCGGTAAATCCGGCTCCTCCTTATGGAGTGGCGCTTTCATGGTTGGGTGTGATGCATTTGTGCCACCAGCTGACACTTTTGCGGGACTGAGGACGGCCCGGCCCGGAGTTGGCGTTCCAGCTCGCGCTTGCCCCACCGTTCGCGGATGGCCAGGCGCAGGTAGAACTCGCGCTCCTCGGGACGCTTGGACTGGCCCAAAATGAGAAGATGGTGCGTCCACGGCAATTGTCTCACCAGCGGCGAGACTTTTTCATCCCCCTTATAGGCCTCGAAGAACTGGCGCATCCGGAAGAGGTTGGGCCGGGTGAATCCCCTGAGGTTCGGGTGGTGCGCTGGATGTAGCGCGCCAGGGCTTCGACCACCCCCTCGCCCCAGGTCGCTGTCTCGAGCTTGCGGGAGATGTACTCGCCGATCCGCCAGTAGAGGTCGATCAGCTCGGTGTTGACCGCCGCGAGAGCCTTCCCGCGGGCTGTCTGAATCATCTCCACGACTTCGGCGAAGGCCTGCTCTTCGGGCAGAGCAGCCAGGACCGGGGTATTCTGTGGACGCTTCCGCGACATCGATACCTCTCGGATCACGAAGTCCGAGCTTCCCCCCGGCGTGGCCACCGATAGCGGCTCGCCCGGGGAGGGGCTCGGTGTTTTGTCCTGGAGAGGATACTCCAGGCCGCAAGGTAGAGGAACGCGTAAGCTTTACTCTCCGCTTCCGAACCGGGCCGCGATCTCGGCTTCGCCTATGCGGTTGAAATCCTCGGGCACAACGATCTCACCCTCCAGAAATCCCAGCCGTTGCGGCTCTCGGTAAGCATCCGCCGCCGCCACCCTCACCAGCGGCTTGCCCCCCTTCGCGATCACGAACGCCTCGCCCCGAGCGGCTCGGTCGACCAGCTCGGAGAGCCGGGCCTGGGCTTCGTGGATCTCGATCGTGACCATAGGACCCTCCAAGGCTGCGTCGGTTCGGACGGAGTCTATTCCGGCTCGCTCCTTCCATCCAATCCCAACGGTCTTACAGTGACCCGAACGTGGGTGGCGTCGACATGGAACTCCGGCGGCGGGTTGCCGTTTCTTTTCAGCTCACGTTCGGCCGTCGGAATGCCCGCGCCGTAGTGCTGAACGAAGCCCAGGACCCGCAGCGCCTCCGCAAGATTGGGATTGCGATAATCGGTCAGGCCCGGCGCGCCGAAATTTTCCGCCGAAACCGCGCCGAAGGGTCCGCCTGGGCTCATGACCTCGATGCGGTCGTCGTACCAGTAGACCCGGACGGGCGCGTTAGTGGCCTCGTAGGTTCGGTGGAGCACTGCGTTGCGGACGAACTGCTGCAAGGCGGCCAGGGGGTACGTCTGGGTTCGCTGCTCGAGCGGGCCACTTGTAAAATCGACGGCGGTCCTGTTGTGTGAGACCAACTTGTCGTCGATTCGCCGGAGGATGTCTTGGAGCGGTCCATCGATCAAGAGCTCGTCGACGATGGGATCGCCCAGAGCGCTCCCTGCGACTCGAAGAAACTGAATGTAGGCTCCGGAGAAGAAATCGCGTGGGCGGTTGCCGAGAGCCAAAACGCCTACGACTGTGGGAGTTGGGGTATCGGCCGCAACGATCATTTTGGTGGCCGCAAGGCGCTGCTCAAGGCTCCGTTCGTTCGCATCCAGCACATCGCGCGCGAAGGCCGCGGGGAGATAGCTCTTTTCGAAGAAACGAAGATCGAGATCGTCCAGCGTCGCCGTGCGCACGGGCTGCACATCAAAGGGCCTGTCGCGATGCCTGCGTCTTTCATTGAGGATTCGTTCGTCCTGCGCCGAGGCGATGGCTCTCCGGGGTCCGATACGGATGTGGACCCGGCCCTTGAAGCGCACCGGCGGCGAATCGGAAGGCCAGACGGCCACGACGGCCATCTCGTGGCCGCGAAGAAAGTGTTTTGTGACGGTCAGCGTGGGTGGCGGAACGATGTTGCCATCGGTCTTCATGTCCGCGAGTTGGAGCAAGAGGTCATCGGTCACTGCGAGCCCCGAAGGGCTGCCGTCGTCTCGGGCACCGATGAAGACGACGCCCGGCTGGCCCCGGCCGGGGAGATCATTTGCGAATGCACAGACGGCCTCGCGTGCCTTGGTCGGCGCATCGCCCTTGAAAGACTCCTTGCGCTCCGCGAGGTCCGACTCCAAATCGAAGAGCATGCGTTCCAAATCTTGGTCACTGTAGCCGGTCATAAGCCTCTCCCGGGTGCCTGCATATCACAAATGGAAGGGGCATCAAGCCGGAACGGGACCTTCGCATTGCCCTCGGTCCCACGGCCGACTGGCAGGCGTCGGTCGACAATACGGCACCGAAAACCTGCCGGTCGCCGAGCGTCCCGCGATTGCGCTCGATCGGCCCACGGAAGCTCCCAGCGCGACCCGGCTACTTCACCCCCGCCGGCGCCTTGACGCCGGCATAGTCGTAGCGGATCGACAGGTGCATCTTGTCGCCGCCGCCGGTGTCGAGGTCGTTTTCGCCGCGCAGGGGAAGGCCGGTGCGCTTCGAGACCCAGAGGGTGACGTCCGAGCTCCCGACGTCGGTCACGTCCTGGGCCCGGTAGACGGCCGCGGACTCGCCGTTGACCGCCTCGTCGCGCAGGTAGCGGCAGCTCATCGACTTCGCGTTGCGCACGTTCTCTTCTTCCTGCTTCCGCATGTCCTGGGTCGAGATCGGGCTGCGCTTCCACTGGCCCTTGATCTGGATGTAGATCGCGCCGCCGGCATAGATCGTTTCCCGGACTTCGGGCTTTTTGCCGCCGTGGGCCGGGACCTCCGTCGCATAGATGTGAGTCGGCGTTCCGATCTGCTTCAATATCGCGTCGAGCCCCGGCTTGCAGGCCGGGTCGACGGTCACGGCGCGCGCCGGCCGTCCGGCCGCGGTGAGGGAGATCAGGAGGGAGACCGCCGCGGGAGCGGCCGTTCGGAGGATGATCTTCGGGTTCATTCCGGGTTCTCCTTACAGTTTGGCGATCAGCGCGCGCGCCACGCCGGCCATCTTCTCATCGAGCGCCTCGGTGCCGGGATCCGGGGCGACCGTGGCGCTCACGGTCACGTGCCAGGGTCCCTTGCGCGCTTCCAGGATGCGGCCGCGCACCGAGAAGCCCAGCCCCATGTTGACCGAGGCCACGTTGGTCGCGAAGGCCCAGTCGCCCACGCCGCTCTTCTCGTCGACCCCCTCGATCACATTGTTCAGCCCGTGCTTCTCGGGCGCCAGGTCGCCGGCCATGGCGCCGTGCACCGCCGCGCCGGTCTTGGCGTAGATCGCCTTGATCTCGTCCTCCGTCTGGGCGTCCCGCGTGGCGTCGACCGTGATGTTCATCTGATCCATCATCGCCGCCCCGGTCTTCTGCTGGCTGGCCCCCGCCTGCATCATCCCTTTCATGAAGCCGTTCATGTCGCCCGCCGCCGCCCGCTTCTTGCCCTGATCGAGCTGCGCCTGGGTGTCGGCCAGCGCCTTCCCCTTGGGGGCCGGATCGAGGCCGTAGGTGCAGCCGTCCTGGATCAGCGTCTTGCCCATCACCGCGCTCACCTCGGCGGCCGAGAGGAGCTTGCAGACCTCCACCCTGGGAACGGCCGGAGCGGCGGGCGCGGCGCTGCTGGAGGCGGTGGAAGCGGTGGAGGCGGCGGGCTGGGAAGCCGCGGAGGCCTCGGGTGGATTCGGGGCGGCCTTCTGGCAGGCGGCGGCGAGGACCGCGGCGGCCAGGAGCAGGAAGCGCATCGTGAGCTTTCGTTTCATGAGAGGTCTCCTCGAGTCGTCCGGCGGCGTCGGAGCCGATCCGCCAGGGTCTGCCCGAACGCTAGGGCGAGACGCTAAGATTGTCCCGGACGAAGGTTCTCCCTTCCTTCCTCTTTCGTTCGCCGCCGCCGGAGACGCCCAGGATTTGACCGCGCCGGACCCTGAGACCTACCGCTTCGGCCGCTACATGCTCGAAGCCTGCGAGCGCCGCCTGCTCGCGGACGGCGTGGCCGTGCCGCTCAAGCCGCGGGCGTTCGACACCCTCCTCTACCTGGTCGAGCGGGCGGGGCACCTGGTGACGAAGGAGGAGCTGCTGGCGCGGCTCTGGCCCGATTCGGTGGTCGAGGAGAGCACGCTCGCCAAGAACGTCTGGCTGATCCGCCGGGCTCTCGCGGAGGTCGACGGCGAACCCCGGTTCATCGAGACCGTGCCGCGGATCGGCTACCGTTTCATCGCGCCGGTTGAGAGGATCGCTCCGCGTCCGGAGCCCCCTCCGCAGTCTGAGCCCCCTTCGGAACCGCGCCGCCGTCTGCGGTCGGGATCGATCGCGTGGATCGTGACAATTGCGACGATCGCGGCGATCGTGGCGGCGATCCTCGGCCTCGCCCTCTGGATCGCGATCTCCCACCGGTCTCGCGGTCCGCGACAGCGCGGCCTGATCGCTCCGTCCCCGCGCGCTTCGGTCGCCGTGCTCGGTTTCGCGAACCTGTCGCGGCGGAGCGATTCGGCGTGGCTGTCCACGGCGCTGGCGGAGATGATGAGCGCCGATCTCGCCGCCGGCGAGAGGCTGCGGCTGGTCCCCGGCGCCGATTCGATGCGTCTCGCCCGCACCCTGCCGCCGGCGCCCGGAGCGCTCGCCCGCGACGCCCTCGCCGCGGCGCGCCTGCAGCTCGCGGCCGACTACGTGGTCCGGGGCTCCTACCTGTCGCTGCCGGGACCGGACGGCGAGGTGCTGCGCCTGGACGTGGTGCTGCAGAACACCGCGTCCGGCGAGACCGTCGGCACGGTGTCCGGGACCGGTGCCGCGAGCCGTCTCTTCTCGCTGGTCGACGACGCGGCGGCGCGCCTCCGCGCCAAGCTCGGCCTGGAGCCGCCGGCGCCCCAGGCCGCCGCCGCCGCCGAGGCCGCCTTCCCCGCGCGTCCGGAGGCGGCGCGGCTGTACGCGGAGGGGCTCGAAAAGCTGCGCCAGTACGATGCCCTCGGCGCCCGTCCGCTGCTCGAACGGGCGATCGCGATCGAGGAGCGCTTCCCGCTCGCCCACGTGGCGCTGAGCCAGGCGCTGGCCGCTCTCGGCTACGATCCGCTCGCGATCGCCGAGGCGCAGCGGGCGCTGGCTCTGGCGGGCCCCTTGAGCCGGGCGCAGCAGCTCGAGATCGCGGCCGGCCTGGCGGAAGCGCGGAAGGACTGGACGGCCGCCACCACCACCGACCGCTCGCTGCTCGCCTTCTTCCCCGACAACCTTGAATACGGCTTGAGCCTGGCGCGCACCCTGACCGCGGGGGGCAAGGCGTCCGAGGCGCTCCTCGTCGTCGCCGACCTCCGGCGGCGCTCGCGGACACCGGGTGAGCCGCTGAACCTCGATCCGCGCCTCGACCTCGCCGAGGCCGCCGCCGCCGGCGCGCTCTCCGACTGGCCGCGGGAGCTCGCCTGCGCCCGCCGCGCCGACCGGACGGCCCGCGCGCGCCACCTCGGTCCGCTGCTGGGCGAGGCCCTGATCGATCAGGCCTATGCCGAGGGGAGCCTCGGCCAAACCCAGGCCGCGCAAGGAAAATTGACTGAAGCCGCCCGCCTCTTCCACGGCCTCGGCGACATCAACGCGGAGGCTGGCGCGATGATCGCTTTCGCGAACATCCGGGGGGACCATGGCGACTACGACGGCGCCCTCGCCGGCTACCGCCAGGCCCTGGCAACCTTCGAGCGCACCGGCAACCGCCGGGGGGCCGCGCACGCCTGGAGCGACATCGCCAACACGAGCTGGATGCGGGGGAACGTCGGGGAGAGCCTGAGTGCCGCCGAGCGGGAGCTGGCGCTGAGCCGCGAGATCAACGACCGCCGCGGCACCGTCTGGGGGCTGGCGGCGATCGGCAACGCCCTCGCCGACCAGGGGGAGATCGAAAAGGCCCTGGGAATGCAGATCGAGGCGCTGGCGATCAGCCGGGAGACCGGCGACCGCGAATACGCGGCCTTCTGCCTCGCCTCCCTGGGCGACACCCGCCTCGCCGCCGGCGACCTGGAGGAGGCGTCCCGGAAGTACCGCGAGGCACTGGAGCTCTGCCGGAGCCTCCACGACGCCGGGGGAGTGGCGCGGCACGAGGACGACCTCGCCACGGTGCTCCTCGCCGAGGGGCGCCTGGACGAGGCGGCGCGGCTCTACGAGGGCACCCTCGCCGCGCGCCGGAAAGCGGGCGAGGAGGACGCCGCCGCGCAGACGCGGATGAACCTGGCGCTGGCGCGCGTCGAGCAGGGGCGTCCGGCGGAGAGCCTCGATCTCGCCCGGCAGGCGGCCCAGGCCTTCGCGGCGATGCACCAGTCCGGCAACCGCGCCCTGGCGCTCGGCACCGGCGTGCTCGCCGAGATCGCGCTGCACCAGAACGCCGCGGCGGCGGCGGACTGCGACCAGGCGCTCGCCGCCCTCCGGGGCAACCGCCAGAACCAGCCCAACCTCTTCGTCGTCCTCGCGAAAGCCCGCGTCGAAGCCGCCGCCGGCCACCTCGCCCAGGCGCGCTCGTTCGCCGAAGCCGCCCGCGCCAGGGCCGCCAGGGCGCGTGCCCTGGGATCGGTCCTCGAGGCGCGGCTCGTCCTGGGCGAGATCGACCTCCGCGAGCCCCGGGAGAAAGCCGCCGGGATCGAGCGCCTGCGGGCGCTGGCCCGCGAGGCGAAGGCGAAGAGTTTTTTCCTGATCGCCCGCAAGGCGGAGGGCCTGGCGGGAGGGAGGGGCTAAGGCGTCACCCGCGGCAAGCCGCGTTCGCGATCCGCCAGGAGGAACGCGACGCCGCTCATCGCCAGGGCCTCGAAGATCGCGGCCGTCTCGGCGGCGCTGTGCAGGCCGATGGCGCGGGGGATGTGCAGGAGCACCACCCAGAGCAGGATCATGATCCCCACCATCGTGGCCGCCAGCCGCGACATCCGCGGAACCAGAATGCCCACGCCTCCCGCGACCAGGGCGAGGCCGGTGAAATACGCCCAGTAGCGCGAGCCCGGAATCCACTCCGGCACCAGCTTCATGACGAAATCCACGTACACGAAGTGCTGAATTCCGCCCAGGATCAGAAACGCGCTGAAGAAGAGCGGTCCCAGTGGCGCCAAGCGCCGGAACAGCCTCGCCAGGCCTGAAGGCGCGCCGATCTCCGGCAGCGAATTGGCCAGGACGGTATTGGCCAACACGATCAGGCCCCCGAGCAGCGCCAGGGCCTTGAAAGGATTGGTCCACATGAATCCGCTCCTCGGGTCCGTCAAGGCCTTCGGGATCTGCAGGCAAGCGAGCACCAGCACGAGCATCGCCCCCACCACCACCGCCGCCCCCAGGGCTCCACGCCCGAATCCGATCGCCGCGCCCGCGAGAATGAGGATCACCCCCACCAGATAGGCCAGGAAGGAATGCTCCGGAACCCACGCCGGTAACTGCGGCACCAGCCGCACGAATTCGCCGGTCGCGAGCTGCAGGATCCCCGAGGCCACCAGGGCGAGGGAGAAGAAGAGGCGGCCGAGGGTGGAGCTTGAGATCATGACAGGGTTCCTGGTCTTGAATGAAGCAATCTGGCAACAGGGTAGCGCCTGGGTGTTGGAATGTCCAGGACAGCGGTGCCGGTCTTGGTAGTGACAGCCCATCACGCGATGTGTATACATGGAGCTATCCCGAGGAGGGCGACATGATGATCTCCAAGATTCAGAAGTGGGGTAACAGTCAGGGGCTGCGTCTCTCCAAAGATGTGCTCGAGCTTGCGGGCTTCGCCGTTGGCGACGAAGTCGAGATCGCGGTCGGTGTCGGGGAGATCGTAGTCAAGCAGGTCAAGGTGTCGAAGCCCAAATTTGACCTTGCGGAGCTGGTCGCACGTATTCCGAAAGGGTATAAGCCCCACGAGGAGTGGATGGGGCCGCCGGTCGGCAAAGAGGAATGGTAGGTGCGGCTCTACATACCGAGGAGGGCGGCTTCGTCACTCTCTCGTTCGGCCCGCAAGCGGGCCATGAGCCGAAGGGGCGATGGCCGGCGCTCGTGGTCAGCAACGACCTGTTCAACGAGCACACCGGGTTGGTGGAGCAAGTGAAGTCGGTGGATCACGCCATCCGCCGAGCCAAGTTCGTGGAGCGAGCGCCCGAAGACTTCGTCGCCGACGTTCTCGTCGTGGGGCAACAGGAGGAGAAATGGCGAAAAGGAAGCCCAAGCTGTCCGAAAAGCCTCACGCCAGCACTCTGGATGCCTCGTTTCAGTCGCTGACCGGGGAGTACACCAACCTCGCCGCTGAAGCCTATGGGGTCGGAGCTCGGGCCGGGCAGCGGAGTGAAATGGCCGTCCTCGCTTCCGAGGACGGAGACGACTGACATCGTCGTTCTGCCCAAGAGCTGAGAATGAGGCGCTATTCAGCCGGCCACTTGATAGATAAGTGGCCGATAGCGTGGTGGAGGGATGGCCTTGCCCGTCTCCCGCGCGACGTCCAGCCAAGCTTCCTTCGCCTGCTCCAAGGCGGACAAGGCCGCTGAGGGAGTAAGGCCGAACGCCGAGCATGCCTCCAGATCGGGGATATCGGCGATGTACCCGCCATCCTCTTGGCTGTAGAAGATGTTGATGTGATAGTCGGTCACGACCCATCCTTAAGCCGCAGATCGTAGCGTTCAACTAAGCGGAGCACCTGCCGGATCTGGTAGGGCTTTGCATCTCCGCCCACTTCTTGGAGATTGACTAGCTCAGGGATAGCAGAATGGCTGAAGAGGTGATGACTGCCCGAAATTCTGGTAAGCCTGAAGCCTAGACCTTCCATGAGGGAGATCATATCGCTGAAGTCAACGTTATGGAATGCCCCGCTAGTAAAGCTGACAGACTTATAGTAGGAATCCCCGATGCCTCTCTACGCCCATAGCCTCGCCGGCCGCCCGGAATCCGAATGGGAGACGCTGGAGGCTCATCTTCAGGCCGTCGCGGTCCGGGCCGCCGACTTCGCGGCGGCGTATGGCGCTGAAGACTGGGGCAGGCTTGCTGGGCTGTGGCACGACCTGGGGAAGGCCCGGCCTGAATTTCAGGCGCGGCTGCGCGGCAGCGGTGAGTCGATCGAACACGCCGGGCTGGGAGCGGCGTGGGCGTCTTCCAAGGACAAGGTCGCGGGCCTTCCCCTGGCCTTCGTCATCGCCGGTCACCACGCCGGCCTCGCGGATCTTTCGGATACACCCGAGGGCGGTGGTCCCAAGCCGCTACGCCAGCGTCTGAAGGACAATGATCCTTTCCTCAAGGATCTGAAGGGTCTTCTCTCCGAGCTCACCGACGTGCCGTTGCCGGCGATCCCGAAAGGCATCACGGACGAAACCGATCCCCGTCACCGAATCCGGAGCCTGGAGCTGTGGACCCGCTTCCTTTTCTCAACCCTCGTGGACGCGGACTTCCTGGCCACGGAAGAATTCTACTCACCAGGACGGCGTCACACCGTAGAGGAGCGCGACGAGATCCCCGTCCTCCAGCGGCGTCTGGACGAGTATCTCACCCGCTTCATCGCAGAGTTGCCGGAGGAGAAGCGGCAGTCGCTCGTCAACCGGCGGCGGGCAGAAGTCCTGGCGGCCTGCCAGACGGAAGCCGAGCGTCCCCGGGGAATTTTCAGTCTGACCGTGCCGACCGGCGGCGGCAAGACTCTCGCCGCGATGGCCTTCGCGCTGCGCCATGCCGAGCGCTGGGATCTGCGGCGAGTGATCGTGGCCATTCCCTTTACCTCCATCATCGAGCAGAACGCCAAGGTCTACGCCGATGCTCTCGGCCAGGAGAATGTCCTGGAGCACCACTCGGCTCTCGATCCGATGGCGGCCGAGGAGCGCAATCGGGAAGCCGAGTTGCGCCGCCGGCTCGCTGCCGAGAACTGGGACGCTCCCGTCGTCGTCACCACCAATGTTCAGCTTTTCGAGTCGCTGTTCGCGAGCTCTCCCTCCCGCTGCCGCAAGCTGCACCGCATCGCGAGGAGCGTGATCCTGCTCGACGAGGCCCAGACACTGCCCATTCCCTATCTCTTTACGGTGCTCGAGGCCCTGCGTGAGCTGGTCGAGCACTACGGCTGCTCCGTGGTGCTCACCACCGCCACTCAACCCGCCCTGGCCCAACGAGAGAGCTTGCCGCAGGGGCTCGAAGGAGTCCACGAGATCAGCGCGGCGCCGGCGGAGTTGGCCCGCGACCTCAAACGCGTGGACCCCAAGTGGCCGAAGGCGGGCGAGGCGCCGCTGACCTATGCCGAGTTGGCTCGCCGCCTCCTCGGTCACGAGCGGGCCCTCGCCGTGGTCCACCTGCGCCAGGACGCCCGTACGCTCGCCGAGCTTCTTCCCAAAGAAGGGACCTTCCACCTTTCCGCCCTGATGTGTCCGGCCCACCGTTCCGAAAGGCTTGCGGAAGTCCGCGCGCGGCTCGCGGATGGCGGACCGTGCCGGCTGGTTTCGACGCAGCTCATCGAAGCCGGCGTGGATGTGGATTTTCCGGTGGTCTACCGCTGCCTCGGCGGGCTGGACAGCCTGGCGCAGGCCGCGGGGCGCTGCAATCGGGAGGGCCGGCTTCTGCCCGCGCTCGGCGAAGTCGTCTTCTTCCGCGCCGAAACGAAACCTCCGGCCGGCATCCCCCGGAAGGGCTTGGCGGTGGTGGAGGAGATGCTGACGGATCTGGGAGGGACGATCGATCTCGACGATCCCGAGATGTATACGCACTATTTCCGAAAACTGTACCTTCTCTGTGAGAAAGATCCCGAAGGCATCCAGGCACTGCGCGAAAGGCTGAGCTTCGCCAGTGTCGCCCGGAAGCTCCGCCTGATCGAGGACGCGACCGACCCCGTCATCGTCCCCCACGGCGAAGCCGAAGCGCGCCTCGCCGTCCTGCGGCGCGACGGTCCCGACCGCCTTCGGTTGCGCTCCCTGCAGCCCTTCACGGTCAACATCCGGCGACAGACCGTGTCCTACCTGATGGGAATCGGTGCGCTCGAAACCGTGGTGGATGGGGTCAACGCGCTCACCCAGCCATTTCATCACCTCTATCACTCTCGCTTCGGTCTGATCGCCGATGAAAATTCGCGTCCTGATCCTGAGAGCCTCATCGTCTGAACCTGTTTCAGGAGGAGCCCACATGACGCAACTCCGAAGTCCCACCCTGCGCCTGCGGGCTCGCGGTCCGCTCGCCTGCTTCACGCGCCCGGAGCTCAAGGTCGAGCGGGTCTCCTACCCGGTCATGACTCCCTCCGCGGCGCGCGGCCTGCTCGAAGCCGTGATGTGGAAGCCGGCCATTCAATGGCGGATCGGGC
This sequence comes from Thermoanaerobaculia bacterium, assembly GCA_036403495.1. GTDB lineage: Bacteria > Acidobacteriota > Thermoanaerobaculia > Multivoradales > UBA5704 > DATARR01. The sequence goes on along the minus strand of DASWQX010001050.1, from coordinate 431 downwards.
GCATTCACGTGCTCAAGCCCATCCGTTTCATCGCTTTTCGACGCAACGAGGTCAGCCATCGGGCGGTGGCGCCGGCCGCCGCCGTGGTCCGTGATGGAGGAGAAATCTCATCCTACTTCGCCGACGACGATCGCGCCCAGCGCAACACGCTCGCTCTGCGCGAGGTGGACTATCTGATCGAAGCGCGGTTCGAGATGACCGAGCGGGCGGGTCCGCTCGACAACCTCACAAAATTCGTCGAGATCTTCGAACGCCGGCTCGCCAAGGGTCAGTGCTTCCACCAGCCCTATTTCGGCTGCCGGGAGCTGGACGCGGAGGTCTTGCCCGCCGAGGGTGCGCCGCCGGCTGAAGACATCACCCAGGAGCTCGGGTTGATGCTCTGGGATGTCGAGTATTCCCCCAAGCGCAACCGGCCGGTCTTCTTCCAGGCC